>JBJTHB010000100.1:0-2406 GCA_046094245.1 Actinomycetota bacterium | reverse complement strand
AAGTTTTAGATAGGAATAAGGCGCCTTGATAGGAAATTTTCTAGATCAGTTTTGGTCACTTACCTTTGGCGGCCTAAGTCTCGGCTTCATCTATATTCTCATAGCTCTGGGCTACACAATGGTTTATGGCGTTCTGCGAATGATCAACTTCGCTAATTCAGAAATATTCATGGTTGGCACATTTGCAACGATTATCATAATTAGAGATGTATTCAAATTTACTCAAACTTCAGAATACGCGACTGGCTTCCGACTCTGGTTGATTCTCGGTACCGCTCTCATTTTCGCAATGCTTGTCTCTGGAGTTTTGTCTATGTTGGTAGAGATCGTGGCTTATCGGAGACTCCGACGAATGAACTCCGGAATCTTGGCTCCCTTGATTTCGGCAATTGGTGTTTCGATGGTGCTTGCAGAGAGTGTTCGTATTCTCACCGATTCAAGGCCGGTGGCTAGTCCACGAGCTATGGAAAAGAAGTTCCTAGGACAGTTCTTTGACGCCGGTATAAGAATTGACAACACAATCATCGTCATTGCCGCCCTAGTGCTTTTTGGAGTTCTCATAACTTTCGTGAATAAAACACGTATGGGCAAAGCGATTCGAGCTGTTTCCATGAATCCGAATGCTGCGCGTTTGATGGGTATCAATATTGATGGAGTCGTTTCTGCCACATTCTTAGTGGGTGGATTGATGACTGGAGCAGCGGGATTTTTCTACGTGCTGAAGTACGAAAATACATCTTCTAGCATTGGATTTGAATTGGGAATTGCCGCTTTTACCGCCGCAATCTTGGGAGGAATCGGGAACATTAAGGGAGCCTTCTACGGAGGTCTCGCGTTAGGCCTTCTCGAAACTTACGCATCTTTCTTCCTCGGTACTCAATGGAAAGCAGTAACAGTTTTTATCGTTCTAGTACTAATTCTCTACACGAGACCGAATGGGTTATTCGGTGAAGCTCTAACTCAGACGAGGGCATGATGATTAATCTTCGCGATAAGGGAGCTGAAGTCTGGGAAAGCCAAGGACGACTTGGCCGTATCGGAATCGCTTTAGTTTGCTTTGCAATTGTGGCTTCTTTGCCGTTCATGGGTGGAACAATCCTCAATACTCCAATCGCAGACTATGAGTCGGTACTTGTTTACCCCATTGCCATGTATGTCCTCATGGCGATTGGCTTGAATATTGTTATTGGAAAGAGCGGACTTCTCGATCTTGGCTACGTTGCTTTCTTCGCTATCGGCGCGTACACCATGGGACTGCTTGGTACGAAAACAAGTTTGAATACCTGGGAAATCTTGCCCATTGGAGTAGCAATGGCCATGTTCTCCGGGGTCATCCTTGGAGTTCCTGCGCTCAAATTGCGTGGGGATTATCTCGCAATCATCACTCTGGGATTTGGCGAGATTGTACGAATCGTCGCTCTCAACTTAGGAGCTTTGGGTCGATCAGAAGGAATCCAGGGAATTCCAACTCCTCCAAGTATTTTTGGTATCGAATACGCTTTTGATAGCCATCGAATCTATTACTGGACACTCTTAATTCTTATTTTGCTTGCTATTTGGATGGTGCGCAGACTCTCTGTCCGTCGTGCGGGTAGAGCCTGGGAATCTATTCGCCAAGATGAAGATGCGGCTGAACTTCTTGGCGTACCAACTTTCAAATACAAAGTATGGGCGTTCGTGCTTGGTGCATCTGTTGGAGGTGCAGCAGGAGTGTTCTATGCCTCTAAGACTCTCTTTATTGCACCCGATAATTTCACTCTTCAAATCTCAATTTTGATTCTGGCATGCGTAGTTTTCGGAGGGATGGGAAACATCTGGGGTGTGATTCTTGGAGCAGTAATTCTTGGTTACTTACCTGATCGCATCCGCTTCCTATCGGACGCTCGCCTCCTCGTTTTTGGCTTAGTCTTAGTGATTATGATGAATCTTCGTCCTGATGGACTTCTTCCTCGTAAGAAGCGTGAAAAGGCAATTACAAAGAAGGACGCTTCATGAGTACAACTTTGATGCAACTTAAGAATGTGACCATGAAGTTTGGTGGAGTGACTGCCCTGAGCGATGTGACATTTGATGTCAACAAACAGGAAATCCTTGGACTTATTGGCCCGAATGGCGCTGGGAAAACAACCGTATTCAATGTAATCACAGGTGTATATCAAATTACATCAGGTGAAATAACTTTTGACGGAAGCTCGTTAGCGGGACTCAAGCGCTATCGAATAACTCGACGTGGCATTGCTCGAACCTTCCAGAATATTCGCCTCTGGGGAGATATGACAGCTCTTGAGAATGTTCTCACCGCTACAGACACTCACAAAAAATCTGGACTAGTGTCCGGTCTCTTTGGATTCCCCGTATCTCGTCGAGAAGAAAAGCGCGATAAAGCAAGAGCGCAAGAGTTATTGG
>JBJTHB010000099.1:0-14662 GCA_046094245.1 Actinomycetota bacterium | reverse complement strand
CTCACTAAAACTGTGGAGTAAGTCGCACTCTTCGGGAATATTCGCGACACGCCGACCGTTGGTCAGGACACTGCCCGTGGATTTAGGCATTATCCGCCCGTATCAACCTGGCTGCGACCGCAGCACAGTAGTAGAGGAAAGATTGGTGGTGAGAGATCAATGGCAACCGACTATGACACGCCCCGAAAAACGGATGAAGAGTTACACGAAGAATCGTTAGAGGAGCTCAAAGCCCGTCGCGCGGAAGCGCAATCAGGACAAGTTGATCTCGATGAGGAAGAAGCCGAAAATGTCGAACTTCCGGGCGCTGATCTCTCAGGTGAAGAACTTGCAGTGCGGGTTGTACCCAAGCAAGAGAACGAATTTACTTGTTCGCGCTGTTTCTTAGTTCATCACATCACCCAATTAGCACGTGGTGAAGGCGCAAAAGCGGTCTGTAAGGATTGCGTTTAACTCTTAATTAGCTTTGCTGTTTCTGCTGCTCGCTTGCTGCTCACTATCCAAAACGGCGTGGGATCTCGTCGGTCAACAATTGAAATCATTATGCCTGTCTTCACCCAAAACCTCATCGCATAAAAAGCACGAGGTTTGAATCCCTCCCGCAAAAAGTGCTGCATCTGCTGGCGATCAAGTGCTTCAATCTCCCCGAGGTACTGCAATTCAATTGCGGCCCTGCCAACTCGAAGAACATTTCCATCTCGTTCAATCGTGAGTGATGTGAATTGATAGAAAAATATGCTGAGACCAAGAGTAGAAATCAATCCAATGAGAGCTGCGTTGTTTCCCAATCCTGCCCAGAGCGCGATAACGATTGAAAAATCAAGCCCCAACACCAAAAATGAGAACCACCAAGGCCATCGCATTACTTCGCGCATACGGTGAGGGTACAAGGTTTAGCGAACGTTCAACTGCAGGGTAATCTTCGCTCTATGTCGCGCGGTCTCAATATCGTCCCTCCCGCATCTGCAACTATTCCTGAACGACATCCTCAAGCGCCCGTTCCTGGAACTTTGCTCGGCTCACATAATCCTGACTGTTATGGATGTGGCGCATCACATCCAGCTGGGCTTCATCTCGTCGCATACTCGGGCGATGGAATGACAATCAATGCGAAATTTACGGTTACCGAATTGCATCAAGGTGCGCCGGGACTTGCACATGGCGGATTGCTCTCGTGTGCATTTGACGAAGCGCTGGGCAAATTGATGTGGTTAGTTCGCCAACCTGCAGTCACGGGAAAACTTGAAACTCTTTTCGTTGCGCCAGTTCCTGTTGGAACTACTTTATTTATTCAAGCAGAAATCGTGGGACAAGACGGAAGAAAGATATATTGCAAGGCAGAAGGAAGGCTGGGTTCTGACCAAGGTGAGATTGCCGTGGAAGCGGCTGCAATATTCATCATCGTTCCGATGGAGCACTTCATCAATAATGCACCTGAAGGTTTCCGCGACGTTCTTGTAGGACGCACTGACCTCTCTATCGATACTGAATTTGAGATCAATCCATGAAGGTTCTCATTACTCGCCTAGATCATGAACTTCCTCTACCTACCTACGCTAAACCTGGCGATGCTGGTGCTGATGTCTATTCGCGGATTGATCTGACAATCCAGCCAGGTGAGAGAGCGCTCGTCCCAACTGGAATTGCAATCGCTCTGCCTTGTGGTTACGCAGCCTTTGCTCATCCGCGTTCAGGGCTGGCGGTTAAGTACGGAGTCAGTATGGTAAATGCACCGGGGACGATAGACGCGGGATACCGCGGAGAACTGCAGATAATCTTGATTAATCATGATCTCAGAGAAAGTTTTGTAATCAAGCGTGGTGATCGAATCGCACAACTCATCTTTCAAAAAGTTGAGAGCGCTGAATTCGTCGAAGTTGATGAGTTGCCAGGTTCGAATCGCAGCACAGGCGGATTTGGTTCCACAGGGAGATCATGAGTAGCGACGAAGATAAAGCCAAAATCGTAAACGCGATGGGTGGAAAAAAGGGTCTCCTTGACTCTGGACTCCCAGCGCTAATCTTCCTGATCATTTTCAATGTAACGAAAGAGGTTGAGCAAGCTGCATATGGTGCCCTTGCTTTATCGCTTATTCTCACAATTATCCGCTTGGCAAAGCGCGAAACAGTTCAACATGCAATTTCTGGCGTTATTGGAGTTGCTGTATGCGCATGGTTATCTAATCGAAGTGGGAAGGCAGAGGACTTTTATCTCCCAGGGCTGTGGACTAATGCAATCTACGGCGCGGTTTATCTTGTATCTATCGCTGCGCGTTGGCCGATCATTGGCGTAATCATTGGCCCTCTTTTGGAGGAAAACTTTCGCTGGCGTAAAGATCCTGAGCGCACCAAGGTGTATATCAAAGCCACATGGCTTTGGGTAGGAATGTTCATGGTGAGGCTGTTGGTTCAATATCCGCTCTACATCTCAGGAAATGTAAATGCGCTCGGTACCGCTCGTTTGATAATGGGGTACCCGCTCTTCATTGCAACTGCATGGGCTACGTGGATTGTGATCAAGAATGGCCCGAAACTTAGAGACGATCTCCGAAACGTTAGTTAGTTACAAAACAGCTTTTCAGTAACTCTTCCGCCTTTGCCGAGGCAACAAATATCAACTCATCTCCAGCAGAGAACACATCATGCACAGCAGGGGTAATCACATGTCCATCGCGAATGATTGCGGCTAGTGAGGCGTCATCTGGTAACTGAATTTCTGAGACTGTCTTACCAATGCATGAGGAATCATCTGGGAGCGTAAGTTCCACAAGGTTTGCTTCGCCCGCCTTGAGTGAAAATAGTCGAACAACATCACCTACTGAAACTGCTTCTTCAACTAAAGCCGCAATTATTCGTGGTGTGGATACTGCGACATCAACCCCCCATGACGAATCAAAGAGCCACTCGTTCTTGGGATGATTTACACGCGCAACAACTCGTGGAACTCCGTATTCTGTTTTAGCGAGTAACGAGGCGACGAGATTAACTTTGTCATCTCCAGTTGCTGCCACCATGACCTGACAAATATCGAGTTTTGCCTTATCGAGCGAGCTGATTTCGCAAGCATCAGCTAGGAGCCATTCGGCAGAGGGGACGCTCTCCATTTTGAGCGATTTTGGATTCTTATCGATGAGAAGTACCTGATGACCATTAGCGATGAGCTCTCGAGCGATTGCGCGACCTGCGTTACCGGCGCCTGCGATTGCGATTCTCATTATTCATCTCCCGGAGGAAGGGCAAGAGACGATTCAGTAGCGGAAAGATTTTTATCTTCGACCATAACGTGAACAACATCGCCTTCTTGAAGAACTGTGTGCTCGTTGGGGATAAGTCCTTCTCCCAATCGAGTTATAAATGCAACTCGGGCACTGGTGTGCTGTTCGATCATTGAAACGGGTTTGCCAAACCATTCGCGATGTAAGGGAACTTCAGCGAGTTGTACTTTGCCCGATGCATCTTGCCATTCAGAACGTGATCCTTGTGGCAAGAGTCGACGCATAATCTGATCGGTTGTCCAGAGAACCGTAGCAACGGTCGGAATCCCTAGACGTTGATAGATCTCGGCGCGCGCAGGATCGTAGATTCGAGCGACGACGCTGGCGACACCATATGTTTCGCGCGCCACTCGAGCCGCCAAAATATTTGAGTTATCGCCATTGGAGACTGCAGCGAAAGCATCAGCTCGTTTGATACCGGCTTCAAGAAGGGTATCGCGATCAAAACCAACTCCTGCGACCGTCAGTCCATTGAAATCCGCGCCAAGACGGCGAAAAGCTTCACGATCTTGATCGATGACTGCGACTGAATGACCGAGGGCTTGGAAATCTTTCGCCAAAGTTGAGCCGACTCGGCCACATCCCATGATCACGATATGCACGGAAGGAGAATTTACACCTCTAGGCTAGAGAACCTGTAATCCACGCGAGAGGTAAATCATCTTTCGCTTGAAATTGAGCGATTCCTAGAGCTGGAGCAAAGATGCAGATTGGTGATCGAATTGATGTTGAAGTCACCGCTATTGCTCATGGCGGACATTGCGTTGCGCGTCATGAGGGACAAGTCATCTTCGTTCGACATGCGATTCCAGGCGAACGCGTAACGGTTGAAATCACCGACATTACGCGAAGTTTTGCCCGTGGAAATTGTGTTGTTGTCATTGATTCTTCACCGCATCGAGTCAAGGCACCGTGCCGTTATGCAAAGCCCGATGGTTGTGGTGGTTGCGATTTTCAACATGTCGAACTTTCCCATCAACGCGCGCTCAAATCTCAGATCATCGCTGAACAGTTCAAAAGGCTTGCAAAAATGGAGATTGAAGTTGATGTGGAGGAGGTGTTGCCCACTCTTCACTGGCGCAATCGAATGGAGTTTACTGTCTCAGATAATTCAAAATTAGGATTATTTGCTTCGAGGAGTTCTCAGATTGTTGAAATAGATGAATGCATGATTGCCAGTACGGAAATTGACATCCCAGTCATCAATCAACGGCGTTTACCAAAAGGTAAACGGGTCGATGTTGCGATTACTAGCTCTGGCTCGCAAGAGATTTCTATCGAAGGTCGAGAGAACTTCGCGCTAATTAAGGAGAAAGTGGGCGATGTTGAATTCTCGCTCAACCCTCTCTCATTCTGGCAAAGTCACAAAGCCGCTCCTGAGCTTTTGTCACACGCAGTACGTGAGCTATCAACCCCGCAGTCAGGAGATCATATTTTCGACTTGTACGGAGGAGTCGGACTCTTTGCTGCTGCTTTATTGCCCGAGGTTGGTGCTGGTGGCCGCATCACCATCATCGAGTCCGACGACAATGCAATCACCGATGCAAAACGAAATTTTGCCAAGGAAGATCGAGTTGAAGTGGTTCATGGACGTGTTGAGAAAGCGCTGAAGAAATATGTTGCGGCAAATCTTGTGATACTCGATCCACCGCGATCAGGAGCTGGAGCTTCGGTTATCGAAGCGGTTGTTTCACTCAAGCCGCGCGCAATTGTCTACGTAGCCTGTGATCCAGCTTCGCTGGCGCGTGATACCGCATATTTGAAGGAACGAGGATTTGCGCTCCATACTCTCCGCGCCTTTGACCTCTTCCCAATGACAGCTCATATGGAGTGTGTGGCGCGTTTCATTCCCGAATAGCCGCGGCGTTGAGCGATAAGAGGACTTGAGAAATCTGCTCAAGTTAGGATTCGGCCCATGAGTAAGAATTCCTTTGGCGCTCGCACATCCCTTGATGTAGCTGGCAAGACATATGAGATTTTCGATATCACCAAGCTTCCAGCAGCTGCCGATCTGCCTTATTCATTGAAGATCTTGCTCGAGAACTTGTTGCGAACCGAAGATGGAGCAAACATCACTGCATCACAGATCGAAGCTCTGGCATCGTGGAATCCCAACTCTCAACCGGATACTGAAATTCAATTCACTCCTGCTCGCGTCATCATGCAAGACTTCACTGGCGTTCCATGTGTTGTGGATCTTGCAACTATGCGTGAAGCAATCGCTGAGCTTGGCGGGGATCCAACTCGCGTCAATCCTCTCGCTCCTGCTGAGCTCGTCATCGATCACTCAGTTATTGCAGATACATATGGAACTTCTGACTCCTTCAAGCAGAACGTCGATATTGAATATGAAAGAAACCAGGAACGTTATCGCTTCTTACGTTGGGGACAGAGCGCGTTTGATGAATTCAAAGTAGTTCCGCCAGGAACAGGCATCGTCCACCAGGTAAATATTGAATACCTAGCCCGCGTTGTGATGGTGCGCGAGGTTAATGGAGTTGAACGGGCCTATCCGGATACCGTTGTAGGAACTGACTCTCACACAACGATGGTGAATGGCCTTGGCGTTCTTGGTTGGGGCGTAGGTGGAATCGAAGCTGAAGCGGCGCTTCTTGGGCAGCCAGTATCGATGTTGATTCCACGAGTAGTGGGCTTCAAGTTAAGTGGTTCACTTCCCTTAGGCACGACTGCTACTGACTTAGTTTTGATGATCACAGAGATGTTGCGTAAGCATGGCGTCGTTGGAAAATTCGTGGAGTTTTACGGACCTGGAGTAAGTGCCCTGCCGATGGCAAATCGCGCGACTATTGGAAACATGTCACCCGAATATGGCTCTACCGTCGCGATTTTCCCTATTGATGAAGAGACATTGAAGTATCTCGAACTCACAGGTCGTTCGCCAGAACAACGTGCTCTGGTCGAAACCTATGCAAAGCGCCAAGGAATCTGGCATGACCCTTCAGCAACGCCACGTTATTCCGAACATTTGGAGTTGAATCTCGCATCGGTTGTTCCGTCCATTGCTGGCCCTAAGCGCCCGCAAGATCGCGTCTCTTTAAGTGATGCGAAGTCCGCATTCGCAAAGAGCGTTCCGACTTATCTATCAGAGAAGAGCGCTCAGTCGCCGGTTCCAGTCACAATAAATTCACGTGCAGGAGCTGTCACGAACGGTTCGGTCGTTATTGCATCGATTACCTCGTGCACCAACACTTCGAATCCAAGCGTAATGATTGGTGCTGGCTTGCTTGCGAAGAAAGCGGTCGAGAAGGGTCTCCAAAGTAAGCCGTGGGTTAAGACGACTCTTGCTCCGGGTTCCAAAGTTGTCACCAACTATTATGAAAAAGCTGGACTCACCCCGTTCCTTGAGAAACTCGGATTCAATCTCGTTGGCTATGGATGTGTAACGTGTATCGGCAACTCAGGTCCACTGCCGATTGAAGTCAGTAAAGCCGTGAACGACAATGATCTCGCTGTCGCTGCCGTGCTCTCTGGAAATCGTAATTTTGAAGGCCGCATTAGTCCTGATGTAAAGATGAACTATTTGGCTTCTCCTCCTCTTGTTGTGGCGTATTCCATTGCAGGAACGATGGATCACGATTTTGAGAAGGATCCATTAGGAAAAGATTCCAATGGCAACGATGTCTTCCTGAAAGATATCTGGCCTTCTCCAGCGGAGATTCAGGCAGTCATCGATGGCGTTGTATCGTCCGAGATGTTCAAAAAGGATTACTCGAGCGTCTTTGCTGGCGATCACCGATGGACATCTCTCGCTACGCCAACTGGAAAAGTATTTGAGTGGGATGCTCATTCCACGTATGTGCGTAAGCCGCCATATTTTGAAGGAATGCCACGAAACCCAGTTCCTGTCACCGATATTCATGGCGCGCGAGTTCTAGCGAAGCTTGGCGATTCTGTGACCACAGATCACATTTCACCGGCAGGTTCCATCAAAGCAGACTCTCCAGCTGGAAAATACTTGGCTGAAAATGGTGTAGCTCGTGCTGACTTCAACTCTTACGGATCGCGACGCGGAAATCACGAAGTCATGATCCGTGGAACATTTGCAAATATCCGTTTGAAAAACTTGTTACTCAATGGAGTTGAAGGTGGATTTACCCGAAACTTCCTCAGCGGTGGAGACCAAACAACAATCTATGAGGCTTCGATGGCGTATCAAGCGGCGAAAGTTCCACTTGTGATTCTTGCTGGAAAAGAATACGGATCAGGTTCATCGCGAGATTGGGCAGCAAAAGGAACTGCTCTTTTAGGCGTCAAAGCAGTAATCGCGGAATCGTTCGAGCGAATTCATCGATCAAACTTGATTGGAATGGGCGTGCTTCCACTCCAGTTCAATGATGGTGAAAGCGCAGAATCACTGGGCCTCACGGGCGAAGAGGTTTTCTCAATCGAAGGCGTAACCGAACTCAATGGGGGAGGAATCCCATCGACGGTGAAGGTGAGCGCTGGAGGTAAGAGCTTCACTGCGAAAGTGCGTATCGATACCCCTGGTGAGGCGGATTACTACCGCCACGGCGGCATCATGCAGTACGTACTGCGTTCGCTACTTCAATAGCGCTCGTTCACTAGTACTCGAGCTTACTTTCGCCGATACCATTACGGCATGAAGTTCCTGCCTCGCATCAAATCGCCCAGCGATCTTGCGCGCTTCAGTGTCGATGAGCTTAATGAGCTCTCGAGCGAGATTCGCAGCTTCCTCATAGAAAAAGTTTCTAAAACGGGCGGACATTTGGGGCCGAATCTCGGCATTGTTGAACTCACAGTCGCTATTCATCGCGTCTTTGAATCACCACGGGATGTCATCGTTTTTGATACTGGTCACCAGAGTTATGTCCATAAGATCTTGACTGGACGAGCACCTGGTTTTGAGAAACTTCGCCAACGTGGCGGTATTGCAGGCTATCCAAATCGCGGTGAAAGCGAACATGATGTCATTGAGAATTCACATGCATCGACGGCACTTTCATGGGCGGATGGAATCGCTCGTGGTTTTATGATTCAAGGAGAAGACGAGCGAACTGTTGTGGCCGTCGTCGGTGATGGTGCGCTAACGGGTGGTATGGCTTGGGAGGCGCTCAACAACATCGCCGCCGCGGAGAATCTCCGTCTCGTCATCGTCGTAAACGACAATGAACGCTCCTACTCACCGACTATTGGTGGCGTTGCAACATACCTCTCCACTTTGCGAGCGACGAAGGGTTACGAAAAATTCTTAGATTGGGGCAAAGGGGTCCTTGAGCGGACTCCAGTCGTTGGCCAGCCGATTTATGAGACTTTGCATGGCATGAAAAAGGGAATCAAGGACATTGTTGCTCCACAAGGAATGTTTGAAGACCTTGGATTGAAGTATCTCGGCCCCGTTGATGGGCATGACATTGCGGCGCTGGAGAAAGCGCTCACACAGGCAAAGAAATTCGAAGGTCCAGTTCTTGTACATGCGATCACTGAAAAAGGTCGAGGACATGCTCCAGCCATCCAAGATGAAGCGGAGAAGTTCCACGCTGTGGGTGTCGTGGATCCTGAAACTGGCGAGCCATTGAGCAAGAGTGGGCCATCCTGGACGAGCGTCTTTTCAGATGCACTTGTTGACATTGGTCGCGAACGCAAGGATGTTGTTGCACTCACTGCAGCTATGTTGGGCCCCACAGGTCTTGATAAGTTTCAAGCAGAATTCCCTGATCGAACTCTTGATGTAGGAATTGCCGAACAGCACGCCACCACTTCTGCTGCAGGAATGGCATTCACTGGACTTCACCCAGTTGTTGCTGTGTACTCCACATTTTTGAATCGCGCTTTCGATCAATTACTTTTGGATGTTGCCTTGCACAAAGCGGGTGTCACCTTTGTATTGGATCGAGCAGGTATCACCGGAGATGACGGTCCTTCACATCATGGAATCTGGGATCTGGCGATAACTGGAATCGTACCTACCGCTCATGTAGCCGCTCCGCGTGATGGCGTTCGATTGCGTGAACTCTTGCGCGAGTGTGTTTCAATCACAAATGCTCCATCAATCATGAGATTCCCCAAGGGTGCAGTCGCTGCAGAGTTACCGGCTTTTGAACGTCGCGATGGCATCGACATTCTTTACCGTGGTGAGAGCACAGATATCTTGTTACTGAGCGTTGGGGCGATGGCTTCGATTGCTGTTGATGCCGCTGCACAGGCTTACCGAGAAGGCGTTGGAGTAACTGTTATTGATCCTCGCTGGATCAAGCCTTTACCTGTAACTGCTTTGCTATCTATGGCGCAACGTTATTCACGTATTGTGGTCTTGGAAGATGGAATCAAACATGCAGGAGTTGCAAGTTCGATCTCAGAACTCTTGCGAGAAAACAACATCACTATGCCGCTTCATTCGATCGGCGTTCCACTGGAATTCATCGAACACTCTAAGCGCGCCGAAATTCTGGAAGATCTCGGAATCACCGTTCAGAATGTAACGCGCCAACTTGTGGGTTGGGCATCAGATGGAGTTAAGCAGGAAGCGATGCGACTCCATGTGGATGAAAGCGTTGACCGCAAACCGCTTCACTAATTCCTTCTCGATCTAAGTAAGGCAAGATTCCACCGAGGTGCATTGGCCAACCTGCGCCCATCAACATACAGAGATCGATTTCTGCAGGGGTAGCGACCACACCTTCATCGAGCATCATGCGCGCTTCTTCGGCGAGGGCTTTGAGGGCGCGCACCTTCACTTCTTCACCAGTAGAGACTTTCGTGCCCTTTTCCACGAGCGCAAGCGCTTCAGGATTAGGAATGAGTTTTCCGCTCTCATCCTTGGTGTAGAAAGTCTTGACGCCTTGATCAACTAAACGCTGAACTGTGGGGGAAACACGATAGCGCGGACCAAGATTGGCATTTAAAGTCTTAGAGACATGGAGTGCGACGCCTGGACCAACAAGTCCAAAGAGTTCGAAAGGTGACATCGGAAAGCCGAGTGGACGAAGCGCATTATCAGCAACGTCGGCAGGAGTTCCCTCATCCATCGCATCCGTCACTTCACCCATGAAACGAGTCAAGAGACGATTAACGACAAAGCCAGGTGCGTCTTTGCAGATGATCATAGTCTTCTTCAATTCTTTTCCAACATTGATTGCGGTAGCGGTGGTTGCATCATCGGTCTTCGAAGTGCGAGCAACTTCAAGAAGTGGCATAACTGCAACGGGATTGAAGAAGTGGAAACCAACAACACGCTCAGGGTGATGTAATCCTTCACCCATCTTCTCTACAGAGAGCGATGAAGTGTTCGTCGCGAGGACGCATTCTGGAGAGACAATTGCCTCGAGATCTTTGAAGAGTTTTTGTTTGATAGAAAGCTCCTCGAAGACTGCTTCGATAATGAAGTCTGCGCCGGCGAATACAGATTGGTCTACCGAACCCGTGACTAGCAACGAGAGTCTTCGCCCTGCTTCTTCATTTAACCTCTTTTTCTCTACCAACTTCGCAATCTCGGCATGGACCCAAGCAACTCCTTTATCAACGCGAGCTTGATCCAAGTCAGTCATGACAACTGGAACTTTCAGGTTACGAACGAGAAGGAGCGCTAGTTGGGAGGCCATCAAACCGGCGCCAACCACGCCAGCTTTAGTCACTTTACGAGCAAGTGCAGGCTTGGGTGCACCTTCAACTTTCTTCCGTTTCTTTTGTATGAGATTGAAAGCGTAAAGCGAGGATCGAAGGGGATTGCCCATAACCAAATTTGCAAGAATTTCATCTTCAGCGTCAAAACCCTGGTCGAGAGTGTTAGTGCGAGCTGCATATATCAATTCAAGTGCGCGACGAGGAGCCTCGATGTCAGCTCCACCATACTTCTTGGCGATTGCAGCTTTGCCTGTGGCAATTGCGTTATCCCATGCCGCAACATCAGTGGTGTAATCCTGGCGTTCAATTTTCTCTTTTCCAGAGATGATGCGCGCTGCAAATGCAACTGAGCGCTCAAGGAAATCAGCTGGTTCATAGACTGCATCCACAACTCCAAGTCCGTGGGCATCCTTCGCCTTCATCATGGTGTTGTTGTTTAAAGCATTGAGAATGATGACTTGAACAGCGCGTTCTGGTCCAATCAGTTTAGGAAGGATTGTGGCGCCGCCCCAACCTGGAACTATTCCAAGGAAACACTCTGGTAGAGCTGTCAATGCCGTAGATGCCATCGTGCGATAGTTGCAATGCAGACCTACTTCAAGTCCGCCACCGAGAGCCAAACCGTTGATGAACGCAAAGGTTGTTTTCTTGCTGCGGCCAAGTCGTTTAAAGACATCATGACCAAATTTGCCGATTGCGAGAGATTGAGCTTTCTCTGTGACAAAAGGTAGCCCTGAGAGATCTGCGCCAGCAGCGAAAATAAATGGTTTGCCAATGATTGCAATTGCGACAGCGGGAGAGTTCTCCGCTGTAGTAATTGCGTCATCCAATTCTTGCAGTGACTTTGGGCCCAGTGTGTTTGGCCGAGTGTGATCAAGACCGTTATCAATGGTGATAAGAGCTAGCGTTCCTTGTGCACCGAAGGCCGCAAGATCTATCTCGCGTACAAGAGCCTTTGTGACAACTTCTTCGGGCGCGCCTGCAGGAGTGGTGATGTCAGCCATACGTTATGCCGCCTTACCGTTGTAGTGAGGGTTTTCCCAGATCACTGTGCCGCCCATGCCAAGGCCAATGCACATCGTCGTAATTCCGTATCGCACATCAGGACGCTCTTTAAACCCTTCAGCCAAATTGAGCATGAGGCGAATACCTGATGACGCAAGAGGATGGCCCACGGCAATCGCTCCGCCATAAATATTCACGCGAGAGTCGTCATCTGCAATGCCGAAGTAATCGAGGAAAGAGAGCACTTGGATTGCAAAAGCTTCATTGATTTCAAAAAGTCCGATATCGCCGATGGTGAGTCCAGCTTTTTCTAGCGCTTTCAATGTAGAAGGAACGGGACCATAACCCATGATTTCGGGTTCAACTCCAGCGAATGCAAATGTAACCATTTTTGCTTTTGGAGCGAGCCCGAGTTCTTTCGCTTTTTTCTCACTAACAAGGAGCGCAGCAGTAGCGCCATCATTTAATCCAGCAGCATTACCTGCAGTCACACGACCAGCTGGACGGAATGGTGTCTTCAAAGCAGCGAGGGCTTCTAACGTGGTTCCAGGGCGAGGTGGCTCATCAACTGTCGCAACGCCCCAGCCTTGTTCAGCGCTTCGAACCGCGACCGGAATCAAATTCGGTTGAATCTTTCCAGCGGCATATGCAGCTGCAGTTTTCTGCTGAGAAGCAAAAGCATATTTATCTGCACGCTCTTTGGTTAAGTGTGGCAATTTGTCATGCAATCTCTCTGCCGTGTTGCCCATCGATAGCGCATCGGTATCAACGAGTTTCTCTGCAAGATAGCGAGGATTGGGATCCATTCCTTCGCCCATCGGATGATTGCCCATATGTTCTACTCCGCCAGCGATTGCAATGTCATACGCACCCATGTTGATAGATCCAGCCAACGTAGTTACTGATGTCATCGCACCTGCACACCAACGATCGATGGAATATCCAGGAACAGTATTGGGTAATCCAGCAAGCAACGTTGCGCTACGACCTATATTCATTCCCTGATCGCCAAATTGAGTTGCGGCAGCGATGGCAACATCATCAACATCACTTGGTTTTACCGCTGGATTTCTTTCGAGCAGTCCTCGGATACAACGAACGATGATGTCATCAGCTCTCGTGCCGGCATACAAACTTCCTGCTTTTCCAAATGGAGATCGGACAGCGTCGACGAGGAGAACATTGGTGGAGGTGGTGGCGTTATTCATGCCGCTAGGTTACTCGTGAGTAACACAAAGCCCAATCGGGGCTTGAGGGATTAACTTGAGCGATTACTTGGAGACGAGAACCGGAGAGATGCTCTTGGCTGGTTTGAGATAGAGAGCCAAGGTCGTGACAATGAATCCGCCCCACACAAGGAGTTGGAGCCATGACATGGTGGTGTCAAAGCCGATGGTGCCAGCCAAGATGGAAGCAAGAATCGAATCGGAGGCTAACCACGAGGTGACATCCCACGCATAGGCCTTCTCACCTGGAAGCCAGCCCAACTCTTGGAATTCATGGATGCCATAGGAGAGGACGCCTGCAGCAACGATCACGAGAGCCACGCCTGTGATGGTGAAGAACTTCGAGAGATTGATCTTGATTGCTCGGCGATAGATAAGAAAGCCCAAGAGCACTGCCAAGGCAAGACCAGAGATGAGACCTATGGTGGCTGGGACTTTTGAGCCAACTGTTTGGAAATTTGTGTAGACAAAGAGCGCAGTTTCAAGGCCCTCACGAGCAACTGCGAAAAATGCTGCCGCTGCGAGAGTCATCGGTCCCACCATTGCGGCGGAATCGACTTTTGCGTGTAGATCATCGCGCAGAGAACGCGCTGTCCGCTTCATCCAGAAGACCATCCAAGTCACCAAACCGACAGCGACAAATGAGGTTGTTCCGGCAAAGAGTTGCTCGCCTCTTTCGGAGAGCTCGGCCGAGGTCAGTCCTAGGAAACCGCCCAAAGCAACGCTGAGGGCAAGAGCGACTGAAACGCCAGCCCAGATTGGGGTGAGCAGGAATCGACGTTCGGTCTTGACGACATAGGCAACCAGAATGCCGATAATCAAGGCCGCTTCGAGGCCTTCGCGGAGCGCTATCAGGAAGCTGCTGAGCATGCCCCGAGCCTAAACCCAATTCGCTTATTTTCGCAACTCCAATGTTGCGTAATTCGGGTCACTCTGAGGAGGGGTTTTCACCGCTTTCAGGTTCTTCGGCAGGTTCTGGCGCAGGAGGGGGCTCGGTTTCACAGAGCGATTGGGCCAGAGCTGTGGCGCATTTCTCAATCTGCCACTCTCGCGCACCATTGAGTCGTAGTTGAGTTTCTACTTTTGCAACGAGGGATTGCGAAAAGTCGTTGCTCTTTTCAGCGCCATTATCAAAAGTGATTTTGCGAGCAACTTCCGGAGTTAGCAGATTCTCCACTGGGATCGAGTTGGCAGTAGCGATGTCATGTAAGCGAATTCGAGCATGCATTACTCGGGCATATGCCATTGGATATTTAGCCCGCCAAATTTTCACAGGAGGAAGAGAATCGGTTTTGCTACGTAATTGAGGCCAATCACTCTCTGGTAAGGACGCGGCTTTTTGATACGTTTCAAACCAAAGATTCACATAACTTTTTTGAATCTCGTTACGTACACGAGCTTTTGCTTCTGGGAGTTTCATCAATTCGTCAACGCTTTTCAATCGTGACTGCGCTATCGCAGAGATGACAGCATCAGAGAGAAGTCGACCTGGAGCGAGATCAATCTGAGAAGCAATTCTGTCTCGCTCATTCCACAGTTCGCGAACTATTGCCAT
>JBJTHB010000098.1:0-3338 GCA_046094245.1 Actinomycetota bacterium | reverse complement strand
GCGATGTTAGCTTGTCTGCATCGCGCGATAAATGCTGGTATCCCATTTTTTTCTGGTGATTACCTTGCCAATCTCACACGTGACGAACTTGCTTCGGTTTTTTCTGGAACGATCGAGATGCCTATGCTTGATGAACGAGTTGCAATTTTTAATGAAGTGGGACGGACTCTCGTCAGTAAATTCGATGGTAGCTATCACAATTTTGTTCGCTCATGCGCTCCCCGACTTTACGCTGGAGGAGAGGGACTTCTTGAGCGCTTAGTCGTGGAATTTCCGCGTTTTAATGATGTGAGCACTTATCGCGGGAACGAAGTTCAGATTTATAAACTGGCACAGCTTGGAATTTGGGGGATGCATCTCTGTTTGTCTCCCCGCGGTCATTGGAGGTTAGAAGATCCCGAGAAACTGACTGCTTTCGCTGACTACATCGTCCCAGTTGGATTGCGGGTTATGGGCATCTTCGAATATGCACCAGAACTTGAGGAACAGATTAGGAATCTTGTTGAAGTAACTCGTGATAGCGATGCTGAAATCGAACTTCGAGCAAATTCCATTTATTGCATTGCAAAACTCACCGAAGAGATCAACAAGCGGAGACCAAATATGGTCCCGTTATTGATGCCTCAAGTTGACTTCCGTTTTTGGAAGACGTATCACGCAACTCACTGGCCACATCACTTGACCAGAACTATCATGTATTAAGAGTTAGTTTTTCGCGTTGAGTTCATCTCTCCATCGGCGAAGAATCGGAAGCGCTTTTTCGAATTTATCAACTACTTCACCTGCATCTTCTACACATCCGCGCACAAATAGGTTGATGCCTTTGCCATCAATCATGTTGCGATCACGTATTACGCGTGTATCGGTGACGAGACCGATAATGCCTTTCTTTGATTGGTCTGTTCTCATGGCCGCCCAGAAAATTCCGATTTCTGATGCTGTTCCATCATCAACCATGGGCCCATCAAGTAGCGCAAGGACAGCATTAGCTTCCATTACTTCTTTGGAGTCAACTGCGAATATGAACTCCGCTGTTACGGGATCTGGAAGTGGAATCTCATGCGGAACGAAGACTTCAAAGCCTTCGCCGCGCAATTGGGCTGCGCATTGGTCGATATAACTTCGTTCATATGGCGTGAAGAGTGGGCCAGCAAAGTAAATCCGCATCTCTCGAAACTCCCTCTCGTTGATAGACGCGAGTATGCCTTTAGAGATAGATTTCTGCAATCGATTTCACCGTCAGAAATGAGGCTTTTTGCTTGGGTCATATCGTGAAGTGATCCGACATAGTCATGCCTTCCCAACGTTTGGGTTCGGAATGGTCGGTCGAATTCCAGTTGCAATGAATACGGTTGCGCTGGTCTTTTTGATATCAACTGTCAGAGATTCATTCTTGCTGGCCGGTATTGCTTCATCTATCTACACACTTTGCGGCGCAATCGTGGGACCGCGAATCGGACGACGAGCGGATCGAATAGGCACACGACCTGTCCTTCTGCCCATCACATTCATCAACATAAGTTCGATTCTTGCGATTGTTTACTTTAGTTCACGTTCAATTCCATTGCTTCTCATTTTCTCCGCGCTTGCAGGCGCCTCAATGCCAAGTTTTGGAAGTTACACACGCACCCGTTGGAGCAGATCGATTGAGGACAAGCGCGAATTAGGAGTCGCTCTATCACTGGAATCAGTAGCAGATGAGACCGCATTTGTGATCGGTCCTGCATTGGCTGGCTTTTTGTTTGCTCTTTACGGACCAGATTCTCCATTGCTTGCCGGCTTGCTCTTCACTCTCGCGGGAGGAATAGGACTTGCTATCACCTCCTTTGATCAACTTCGAAGTGAAGTTCATGAGGAGATTCATGGCGGATTACTGAAAATCACCTATGTTAAAAGTTTGCTTGCATCACTTGTTGCTTTAGGTCTGCTCTTTGGTTCAAACTTTGTGGTCATTCTCGCTGTTGCAAAAGAGAATGGGCGTGCAGCAGATGGTGGTTTGTGGGTTGGCCTTTATCCCATTGGAAGCCTCATTGCAGGTTTGGTTTATGGCTTCATTCATTGGAAATCACGAAGCGCCCTCCGCTATACCTTTGCTCTAGCTTTCATGACTTTATCTACGAGCGCAATTCTCTTCTTCCAAGACATTGACACTATCGCTTTCTTCATCATCCTTTCGGGCATTGGAATTGCTCCAACGCTGATTGCTGCAAATGAGCAATTAAAGGAGCTAGTTCCACTTGGACGCCTTAATGAAGCTTTTTCTCTTCTGGGGGCTTCTCTGCAAATTGGAATCACATTAGGTAGCGCCTTAAGTGGCGCTTTAGTGGATCGCTTTGGAGGTTGGAAAGGTTTCTATTTCATGACGGCCGCTACTTTATTGGCGACACTTCTTTCCGCTATCGGAATTAAATCAGGAAGCCATGATGACGCGAGCACAAGTGAGATGAAAGAATAAGCCATGGCAGAAAAAGTCATCTTTGATACTGACCCTGGAATAGATGATGCCCTTGCACTACTTCTATTGGCGGCCTCACCGGAAATTGATCTGCGAGCTATCACTGTCACTCATGGAAATACATCTCAAGATAAGTGTCTGCGTAATGCGCTACAACTCGTCGATCTCGCTGGTCTCAACCAGGTGCCAGTCGCTCGTGGCGCAAGCGAGCCCTTAGTGAAGGAATTATCAGTAGCAGAAGAGACGCATGGTGATGGTGGATTGGGATACGCAGTATTGCCTCCAAGCAAGGCAAGAGCCTGCGATGTACGTGCCCATGATCTGATTATTGAAGAGATTGAGAAGCACCCCAATGAAATTACGCTACTTGCGGTTGGTCCGATGACCAATGTCGCGCTTGCGTTATTGAAGAAGCCCTCTATCGCTGGGAAAGTGAAGCGGATAATTTCCATGGGAGGAGCGGTTCATTTTCCAGGAAATGCCACTCCACAATCGGAATACAACGTTTACTGTGACCCAGAAGCTTTTGACATTGTTGTCAATGCGGGAATCGACTTCACGTTAGTGCCGCTCGATGTGACATATCAATGTATCTTCACAACGAAACATCTTGCTCGCATCGGCAGTGCACGGCAAGACATCAAGAAATTCATCTCCGACTCAACCCGTTTTTATATGGAGTTCCACGCAAGCCATCAAGATATTCAGGGTTGTGCCATCAATGATCCACTCGCCGCGGCGCTCTTGCTCGATCCCTCATTGGTAACGTATCGGGACTATTTCCTCTCCATCGAACTTCAAAGCCCAACTTCGAAGGCAAAAACCATCGTTGATCATTATGGCGCCCTTAAGAAATCTCCCAATGCGAAGGTAGCGATGGAGG
>JBJTHB010000097.1:0-2214 GCA_046094245.1 Actinomycetota bacterium | reverse complement strand
TCGCCATCGGCGCCAAGAATCAGAAGGTGACCTAAGTGAACAGACTCCACCATCTCATTGCGAACTACCTCAAGGAGAACTTCTCCAGCGCTCATTATTGAGAGACTCGTGGCAAAGTCGACCAGATATGAGCTTGTAACTTATTTCCGTTATAAGCCATGTCATATGCGTAAAAGAGTTCGCCTTCAACTAATCCGTAAAGACGTTGGCCACCTTCAATTGCTTTGGCTGAAGGCGCGGAATATGCGTGATCCATCGCTAATTGGATCTTTGGTCCATCGAAACGTCCAACCCAACCCTCAGAAATTCCAGTGCTATGTGCAATCAATACTTCCAATTGATTACCTGGTTTAACTCGCCAAAATCCAGTTTCCGATGCGGCGGTCTTGATGATCTCGTTATTGTCATCAATCAACCACGAACGAGAGAAATAAGTAAGGAAGGGACGACCGTCGTGGCTAAAAGTCACTTCTTGCGCGAATTGAAAGTTCTCGATGCCGGGATATTCGCCATGTCCTTTTCCGCGCCAGGTTCCGATTAACCAGGCAAGAGGATTCAAATCGGAATGAAGTCCTTCTGGGATTTGAAATGCCATTTACGCGCCTCGTTTCAATTTACGCCATTGGCGCGCTGCGTAACCAAACATCGAAAACGCCATAAAGAAGGCAGCAACTATGAGCGCAATCGTGGTGATGAACTCCATGGAATTAATCTATCGGTACGAGAATCTCTTGGCTGGCAGGGATGCCCTTCACTTCGAGAACTACATCGGCTGGTGTCATGCGCTTGATGACAGCCAACGCGATTGGGCCTAGTTCATAGTGACGAGCCACTGATCCCACAAAACCAATTTCTTTTCCGTCGTAAGTGACTGCATCGCCGTGACTAGGGATATCAACGGAGCTTCCATCAAGGTGCAAAAGTACAAGGCGACGTGGTGGATGGCCAAGATTAAATACTTTCGCCACCGTTTCTTGTCCGCGATAACATCCTTTATTCATATGTACAGCTTTATTCAATAATCCGAGTTCGTTGGGAATCGACTTGTGATCAGTATCCAACGCGATTCGCGCCCGACCTTGTGCGATGCGTTCTGCCTCAATTGCCCACATTCCAACTTGGAGATTGGCGCTCGCAAAGGCGCTCGTTGTTGCCGTTAATTCTGCGCGTGGCACAAGGGCATATGGACCACCGATCTCATCAGTCTTTCCAGGAGCTTTGATGATTGCGAATTCATCGGAGACATCTTTTACTTCAACCCGAAGCATGAACTTCATCTTCGCCAAATAATCCATCAACATCGGCGACTTTTCGTGATCGAGGTGAAGGAATGTTGTGGCGCCATCATCGACTAAGAAGAATTGTTGTTCGACATGACCTTGAGGGTCCAAGATCAGCGCTTCTTTCCAGATTCCTGGTTCGAGCTTTTCCAAATGTTGGGTAGTTAAAGAATGAAGCCACATCAAGCGATCTTCACCTGAGATCGCAATGACGCTTCGGTGAGAGAGATCAGCCCAGGCTTTACCTTCTGAGAGTGCGCGTTGTTCTTTCGCAACTTCGCCAAAATGCCAGATTGCGCCTTTATCGAGACCTTCTTCGACAAATACTGCGGTCATGATTTTTCAGCGCAGTTTGCACATGTTCCGTAGATAGCAAAGTGCGTAACATCGGTCTTAAATCCATAATCATCGATCAACTTATCTACAAATGACGCAGCGCTCTCGATCGGGGCATCACCGACTGATCCACATTTGCCGCAAACTAAATGCAGATGCGTGAGCTCTTCTGCTGCGTGATAAGTGGCGCCACCATGTCCTAAGTGCGTGTGTTGCACGAGGCCAACATTCTCCAGCGTCTCTAGATTGCGATAAACGGTCGAGAGGTTGATGCCGGGATGAGTCTTGCGGACCTTCTCGGCTACTTCTTCGGGAGTGGCATGACCAAGTTCGCGGACAGCTTGAAGCACGAGTTCGCGCTGGGGCGTAAGACGTAAGCCTTTATCGCGTAATTCGTGGTTCTTTGCCATTCGGCAATTCTAGAGGTTAGGCAGGTTGTACGAATCCTCGCGATTCTTACGCTGCGAAACCGCACCACGAGCGCGCGCGATCAAGAGATACATCTCGCATCCAAGGCAGTAGTTGAAGGCCGCATTAAGGAACGCTGCAGCTAAGGCAAAACCGGTTGCAATTTCAAAGAGAAGAGTTGCTTCAAGGA
>JBJTHB010000096.1:0-3067 GCA_046094245.1 Actinomycetota bacterium | reverse complement strand
TGGCGCATAGCTTTAAGCCGAATGTGATTCAGGCGACGCCAAGCATGTGGCGGGCCCTTGTTGGATCAGGTCTGACAGGTTCGTTTAAGTGTTTAATTGGTGGTGAAGCGGCGTCTAGAGATCTGATGGATAGTCTATGTCGGTATGGGTCGGTGTTAAATGTCTATGGCCCAACGGAGACGACTATTTGGTCGACATCATATCTATTTCAGACAGATGATACTTTTGTTTCTATCGGCAAGCCACTTTCAAATGAACAGATTTATATCCTCGACGCTTCTCTCTCTCCACTCCCAATCGGCTCAATCGGCGAACTTTATATAGCAGGAGCTGGATTAGCGCGTGGGTATTTAGGGAGAGCGGGTTTAACGAGCGAGCGCTTTATCGCATGTCCGTTTGGGAAGAGCGGATCGCGGATGTATCGGACGGGGGATTTAGCGCGCTGGCGCGAGGACGGTAACCTTGAATATGTCGGGCGCGCGGATCATCAGGTAAAGATTAGAGGATTTAGGATTGAGCTGGGCGAGATTGAGAGCGCTCTGTCGAAGATAGCAGGCGTTGGTCAGGTAAGCGTGCAAGCAAGAGAGATAGCGGGTGAGAAGCGACTGGTTGCATATTTAGTTGGTGGTGAGACGCGCTCTTCATCCTCATCCACATCCACATCTCTTTCATCTGTAACTCTTTCATCCTCCTCTTCCTTACTTCCTTCAAGCTCTGAGATCCGTGCGACGCTTTTAAAGACGTTGCCGGATTATATGGTGCCTGCGAGTTTTGTTGTTCTTGAGAAGCTGCCTCTGACGGCGAACGGGAAGTTGGATGTTAGGGCGTTGCCTGATCCTGAGGTTATTGGGGAAGGAACATATCGCGCGCCACAGACGCCGACGCAGCGGCTTATTGCAGATCTTTATGGAGAACTGACGGGGGCAAGCCGAGTTGGACTGGATGATAGTTTCTTTGCATTGGGTGGGGATAGCATTACGGCGATCCGGTTAGTGAGCCGAGTGCGCCAGGCGGGATATGGTCTGAGCGTTAAAGATATCTTTGCGCGTCCGATTGTTGAGATGTTGGCTGAGGGCTTGACGCGCCTTGAGGGTGAGACGCTTGCGATTGCGGCTCCTGAAGAGGGCTTTGTTGCAGCAACGCCGATAGAGCGTCAGTTTTTGAGTTTGGGCGGTCCTCTTGATCGTTTTCATCAGGCTGTCGCGGTTGAAGCGCCGATTGGGGCGACGCGCGAGGGTGTTGAGGAGGCGTTATCTCGCTTGATGGCGCATCATGACGCGCTGCGGTTGCGTGTTGTGAGGGGTGGTGCGTCGTGTGACGTTACGTCTGATGTTGCGTCTGATGTTACGCCTGATGTTACGTCTTCTTGCGCCTCTCTCTGGCTTGATCCTGTGGGTGAGGGTGTGCAGCTAGAGAGATTAGATGTCTCTGGTCTGTCGAAAGCGGCGGGCGAGAAGAAGATAGCGGCGCTGTTGAGAGGTCTTCCCGGTCGACTTGATGCAGCCAAGGGTCGGATGGTTGCGGGTGCCTGGGTTGATCGTGGCGCGAGCGAACGCAGTCTATTGCTGCTTGTGATCCATCATTTATCGATTGATGGCGTTTCGTGGCGTGTGCTTCTTGAAGATTTGGGTCATTTAACTTCTGGCGGCGCGCTACCGGGTCGAACGCATTCGATTAGGGACTGGTCGGATTATCTTGTTCAGGAAGCGCGGTCACAGCATCGGTTAGCTGAGCTTGCGACGTGGCAAGCTGTTGCGTCGGATGCTGTGCCGTTGCCCTGTGATGGCGTAATCTCACAAGCGAGGAATGTTGTTGGCGCAATAAGCCATTATGAGAGCGTGCTTTCGTCAGGTGAGATGGAGCGGCTTTTTGCGTCAACGTCTGTTTATAAGGTTGGCATTGACGATCTTTTACTAACGGCGCTTGGCCTGGCGCTCTATGGGTGGCGTCGAGATTATTATGGATCCCGTGGCGTAGAAACGTCAGGCCCAATTTTAGTTGATTTAGAAGGTCATGGCCGTGAGGTTGGGGAGAGCGGGTTAGATTTATCGCGTACGGTTGGCTGGTTTACGAGCATTTATCCTGTTCGACTTGATTTTGATATGATTGATCTAGACGCGGCCTATGAGGGGAAGGCTGCGGCGGGCTATGCGCTTCGTGTGATGAAGGAAGAGCTCCGTCGAACGACGGATCGGGGTCTTGGTTATGGCTTGCTGCGTTGGTTGAATGAGGAGACGGGAGAGGAGCTCTCACGTTTACCGCAGGCGCAGATAGCGTTTAATTATCTTGGTCGGTTTGAGGGGTCTGGAGAAGACAAGAAGAAGCATAGCGACTGGCGTCTGTTACGAGAAGGCCTTGTTGGCGGGGAAGACGATCCTGCGCGTCAGCGTTTTCATTTACTTGACGTGAATGCAGTTCTTGATGGGCGTGGACAGCTCAGGATTGGTTGGTCCTACAATCCAGAGGCGCATCAAGAGGCCGCCATAGATGATCTGACGCAACGCTATCAGCAAGCGCTTGTTGCGTTAATAAGACATTGTCAGGATGCGCCACTTGAGCAACGGCTGACGCCGTCTGACTTCCCCTTAGCGAAGAAGGCGGGACTTGATCAGAGTCTTCTTGATCAATTGGCGGGTGAGCCAGATTTTGAAGAAGTTGTTCCACTCGCGCCGCTTCAATGGGGCCTTGCTTATGAGAGCTGGTCGCAAGGCTTGGATCGACGTGAAGATCCCTATCATGTTCAGATTGCGTTAGAGCTGCGGGGTCAACTGGACATTGAGCGACTGGAAAGCGCTTTTAAAGATTTAGTTGATCGTCATGAGATTTTGCGGTTGCGGTTGCCTTTTGCGGCGCTTGACCATGGTCTTGGCGTTATTGGGAAGAGTGGACTTGATTGGCGTTTTGAGCATGGGGATGAGCGGAGCCTGGAGGATTGGCTGCGTGAGGATCATGCTGAGGCGTTTGATCTTGCGCGGGGTCCATTGCTGCGCGTTCGGGTGATTGAGAAAGATCTTAATCGTTATACGATTTTGATGTCGAACCATCATGCGGTGTTGGATGGCTGGTC
>JBJTHB010000095.1:0-2707 GCA_046094245.1 Actinomycetota bacterium | reverse complement strand
TTGCCACTTCTTATCCCAGGTTTTGCAGGATCATTCCTCTTACTCTTTATTGAATCCATAGCCGATCTGGCAAATCCCTTGATTATCGGTGGTAGTTACACCGTTCTTGCTTCGCGCGCATATATGGCAATCAATGGTGATTACGACATTTCACTCGCAGCGGGTTATTCAACTTTGCTTCTCCTGCCGGCACTTCTTGTCTTCTTGATTCAAAGATATTGGGCACAGAAAAAGAGCGTCGTATCAGTAACTGGAAAGCCCAGCGGTCGTCCAACGATGGTTACATCTCTGCCGGCAAAAGTTTTTCTTCTGACCGTAACAGGATTACTCACTTTCCTTATCTTGCTGGTTTATCTCACAGTCGTATTCGGCGCATTTGTCCAAATTATCGGCGTCAACAATGTATTTACTCTCGATCACTTCCGCTACCTCTTGGGTGGATTTGCTAACGCTGCAATCAAGACGACTTCGTTCCTAGCTCTCATTGCTACACCTCTGGCTGGAATTTTCGGCATGTTGATTGCATGGCTCGTCATCAGAAAAGTAAAACGTGGCGGCGAAGCGTTGGATTTCTTGGGTATGTTGGGTATTGCAGTTCCCGGAACAGTCATCGGTATTGGATATGCAATCGCATATAACGACCCGGTGAAGATTGGCGATGTAACAGTATTTCCTCAAGTCGCTGGTGGCAGTGCGATGCTCGGCGGCGCGATAGCAATCGTGATGGTCTACATCATTCGCTCCAGCCCGGCTGGCCAGCGATCTGGTATCGCCATGTTGCAACAAATTGATCCCGCGATTGAGGAGGCGTCAGCATCACTCGGAGCAGCGGGAGGTAGGACATTCCGATTAATCACTTTGCCACTCATCAGCGGCGCATTCTTATCAGGACTCATGTACGCCTTTGCCCACTCGATGACCACACTCTCCCCCATTATTTTCCTTGTTACTCCAGATACATCGATTCTCACGCAAAAAATCTTGGCGGAAGCCGACCAAGGAAGGTACGGAAATGTCTTTGCACTCTGCTGCATATTGATTGTGTTAATCATGATTATCGGAGGTCTCATTAATTTGCTGGTGAAGAGAACACAAGTTTCAATCGATCGACCAATGGTCACAGGACGCTAAGGAGAAACCATGGCAAAAACAACAGGCAACTTGCGTTTAGAGAAGTTGACCAAGGAGTTTGGCAACGGCGCCGAAAAAGTGGTTGCTGTCCGTGAATTGTCGTTGACCATCAACCCAGGTGAATTCGTGACGCTTCTTGGCCCATCTGGATGCGGCAAGACAACCGCGCTACGCATGATTGCAGGATTCGAAACTCCAACAGCTGGAAAAGTTCTCCTTGATGGTGATGATGTCAGTTCTCTGACGCCAGATAAGAGGCCCATGGGAATGGTCTTCCAGTCATACGCTCTGTTTCCTCATATGACAGTTTTCGACAATGTTGCATACGGCTTGCGGGTACAGAAACTCTCTTCTAGCGAAATCAAGAAAGCCGTAGCGGAAGTTCTAGATTCTATGAGTCTTTCTCATCTTGCAAGCCGTGCCCCAAACCAACTTTCTGGCGGACAGCAACAACGTGTTGCTCTCGCACGCGCAATGGTTGTGCGACCAAAAGTCTTGCTCTTTGATGAGCCTCTCTCCAATCTTGATGCCAAACTTCGCGCCCAGATGCGGGTTGAGATCCGCGGTATTCAAAGAAGACTCGGTATCACCTCTATCTTCGTTACACATGATCAAGATGAGGCGATGAGCCTTTCAGATCGTATTGTTGTGATGCGAAATGCCGTCGTTGAGCAAGTTGGATCTCCAGATGAGATCTATCGTCGCCCCGCTTCAGTATTTGTCGCAGACTTCATTGGTCGATCAAACTTCTTAACCGTAGAGAGTGCAGCTAAATCCAAAGCGGGTCAAGCAAAGATTGTGGTCAGCGGAAAGAAGATGGATGTGGCTGCCCAAAGCAAAGCGCTCGCCTCGAAGAAGCCAGTTCTTCTCGTGCGTCCAGAATCCATCACGGTCGCCGCAAGCAAATCTCAAGGTAAGAGTGTCGGCAAAGGGGAAGGTCGCGTAACAAATGTGGTCTTCTACGGAAACCATGTGGAATACACCTTGGATACGCATGAAGGTGTGATCATCTCTGTTGTGTCCGATCCTGTTTATGACGAGATTGTCCCTGTAGGAAAAATTGCCAAATACTCCTTTGATCCTAGTCGCGCCTGGCTACTTCCATCGGAGTCGTCCGAAGCTATGAAGGAAGATCGCTCATGACATCGATACATTATCTGCGCTACGTCTCCTATGCACTCTTTGCAATCGGCTTGATTAATCTTCGGTATCAATCAGGTGAAGAGAATCTCGGGCTTCGTACACTCATCATCGTAGGAACAGGTATAGCAATTTTTGCCCTCACTTCTTTTGAACCTGGCAAGAAAATGTTGAGTGGAAAAGTTGGAAAAACTCTTGCGTGGCTCATTGCCATCACAGCAACAGTTTTCGCCATCCTCAATTAGTCACGTGCATGGTCCAGCTAGAACTCTCCACTATCAAGAATCGATGGAACGAGGTCCTCGACCTACTCGAACAAGAAAATCGCGTAGCGTGGTTGGCTTTCTTTGATGCCAGATTGGTAAGTCTTGATAACAACCACCTTAGATTGAGTTTTGTAGATGCTGAGAAACTCAGTGGTGCACATGACTATTCA
>JBJTHB010000094.1:0-5061 GCA_046094245.1 Actinomycetota bacterium | reverse complement strand
CGTAGTTAACAACACTGATCGCAAGTTTGGCCACATTCTTCCAATCTCAAGCAACGAGGTTTACGGATGTGATCATGGAGTGACTCTGCATGAAGAATCGAAGTTACGCACTGTTATCTGGCAATTTTCCGGGCAAGCGCTAACTGAAGAAGAACGGGTGAGGCTTGCAATGGTGCGCCGATTTGTCACCGACGATTCCGCTTTAGATCACCTCATCTCGATCGATGAACGTGAGGCCATCCTGCGTCGCATCACCGGCTTGGAAGCGGGAGGTTTTCCAGAGCCCTCTGAAGAGTGGCCCGCTGTTCCATGGCCACCTGTGTAATCTGCGAACCATTACGATGGCGTTGTGCGGAGTTGGCCAGAAATTTCACTGCCTCCAGTAAAGGATGGCGTGCATCATCCGCCACTTAAACTCTTAGATTCTTACCGCAAAAGTTATGTTTCACTGAACGAAGCCAAAGTTTCAATGTATGTCTGTGGAATTACCCCATACGATGCTACGCATCTGGGTCATGCAGCAACATATCTTTCATTCGATCTCATAAATCGCTACCTTCGCGCTGCTGGGAAAGAAACGTGGTTCATTGAGAACATCACAGATATCGATGATCCTCTATTGGAGCGAGCGCTGCGCGATAGTGTTGATTGGCAGTCACTTGCGCACTCTCAGATAGATCTCTTCACAGAAGATATGTCAGCGCTACGAGTATTGCCTCCTCAACGCTACAAGGGTGTCATCGAATCTATGAGCGATATCATTGATATCGTCGCAGAGCACATCAAAAGCGGAATCACATATGAGATCAATCATGATCTCTACCTAGATTTGGGCAGGATTCCTTGGGCCTTGGAGCGATTGCCTATTTCTCTCGAGGTTGCATTAGCGATTTTTCGTGAACGTGGCGGAGATCCTGAGCGTCCAGGGAAACATCACCCTCTCGATCCCTTGCTCTGGCGAGCACGGCGCGAGGGAGAGCCTTGTTGGAGCGCCCCTTTTGGAGAAGGCCGTCCGGGTTGGCATGTGGAATGCGTCGCTATAGCAATAAGAAATCTCGATGATGAATTTGCTTCTACGTCCTCTACCATCACCATTCAAGGTGGAGGGTCGGACTTAATTTTTCCCCATCACTTTATGACTGCAGTTCAAGCCGAATCTCTAACTGATTGCTCCTTTGCCCAAATGTATGTTCACGCTGGAATGATTGGCCTAAACGGAGAGAAAATGAGCAAGAGTCGCGGCAACTTGATCTTCGTATCAAAGCTCCTCAAGGCTGGCGTATCGCCTTTGATCATCAGAGCCGCCTTAATTATGGACCATTACCAATCCGATCGGATGTGGAGTGATGCGTCCTTAACAATTGCAGGTAATTTTGTGGAGAAAATGGAACGTTCTCTGGCTCGAACTGACGTGGCGCCAACTTCTGAGGTTGTGGCGCGCATGATTGAGGCTCTATCCAACAATCTCGACACTCCAACAGTATTTTCTTTGCTCACACGATGGTGCGATGAAACTGAGAACGGAATGGTTGGCGGTTCCCCTGGTGAAATGTCTCGCGCGCTTGATACTTATTTAGGTTTAGCTTTTTAGACTTCTGGGTTGCGTCGTAAAAATCTCTCTACTTCCCGGGCTAAAACTTCACCTGAAAGTTCTGGAATCTCGCTGGCATCTTTTGAGCTCTCTAACTGCTTGACATAGTCGCCAACTTCCGCATCTTCGGCGGCCATTTGATTCACTTGGTCTTCCCATGCGCGGGCTCGTGCAGGGAGATCGCCTTGAGCAATACTGATTTCCAGAAAATCTTCTAGCGCATTCACAAGAGCCAGCGACGCTTTTGGCGATGGAGGTGTCGATACATAGTGGGGGACGGCAGCCCACAGAGACACAGCGTCGAGATCGCGGCGGTTTGCTGCATCTTGCAAAATTCCAACGATTCCGGTGGGGCCCTCATACTTTGAAATCTCGACACCGAGTCGCTCAGCGACATCAGGATGAGAACCACTGCCGGTCACGCTGATTGGACGAGAGTGCGGGGTATCAGCCAACAAAGCCCCCATTGTGATTAATAGAGGCGACTCATAATCATCAGCTAGATCCAACAACTCATCGGCGAAACGTCGCCAGCGCATCGAGGGTTCAATTCCTTTTACGATGAGAAAATCATTTTCTAGGTGAGGTGTAGAAACCGCATAAACAATTGTGTTGGGCCAAATAATCTCGCGAACAATCTTGGCATCGACACGAATAGTCGGTCGATTGACTTGGAAGTCGTAATACTCCTCTGGGTCTGTGAGCGCTAATTGTTGATGAGTCCACACCGTCAAAAGATGCGAAATTGCGCCCGTGGCTGATTCACCAGCATCATTCCATCCTTCAAAAGCCGCAATCATGATGGGATTTCGGAGCGCGAACGCTGGCTCTGAAATGAACATGCCGAGAGCCTACGATAAACTCCCGTCAATGAGCGCGCCGAAAAGTAAATTGCCTAGCTCTTTGCGAATCGCGCTCAGTAATCGTGTGGTAATCGCCGATGGCGCCATGGGAACCATGCTCCAAACCGCCAATCCGAGTCTCGAAGATTTCCAAGGTTTCGAAGGTTGTAACGAGATTCTCAACATCACGCGGCCGGAACTTGTGGCAGATGTTCACCGCCAATACTTCGGTGCGGGGGTTGATGCCGTCGAAACCAATACCTTTGGCGCCAATCTTGCCAATCTTGGTGAATACGGAATTCCAGAGCGTATCTACGAATTGGCAGAATCTGGCGCACGGATAGCCCGCACAGTTGCGGATTCGTTTTCAACCATCGACTCACCACGCTGGGTATTGGGATCATTAGGCCCGGGAACGAAGTTGCCCACCTTAGGACATGCAACCTATGAAGAATTGCGCGATGCATACGCGACTGCATCACGGGGCTTGATTGATGGGGGATGCGACGCGCTCTTAATCGAAACAACACAAGATCTGCTTCAAGCCAAGGCTGCGGTCAATGGAGCGAGAACAGCGATTGCCGAATCTGAACGCGACATTGTTCTCATTGCCCAAGTCACGGTTGAAACAACAGGAACGATGTTGTTGGGCTCGGAGATTGGCGCCGCACTTTCTACATTGGCATCCCTTGGAGTCGATATCGTTGGAATGAATTGCGCAACAGGCCCTGCAGAAATGAGCGAGCACCTACGCACGTTGAGCAAATCTTCGCCAACAGGAATCTCCGTCATGCCCAATGCCGTTCTTCCCATCCTCAAAGATGGTGGCGCTTACTATCCACTCTCACCTAACGAATTGGCCGAGTCCCTTTCTGATTTTGTTGATAACTATGGAGTTGGGCTTATTGGCGGTTGCTGCGGAACGACCCCCGAGCATCTCGCCGCCGTTGTATCGAAGGTGAAGAATCGAGCGGTTCCTCAACGTAAAACTTCGATCGAACCCGGAGCATCATCGCTCTATCAATTCGTTCCATTCCGTCAAGATCAAACATATTTGGCAATCGGTGAACGCACAAACGCAAATGGTTCTAAAGCTTTCCGTGATGCCTTGAACAACGAAGATTGGGAAGCGTGCGTTGAGATCGCGAAAGATCAAATCCGGGAAGGCGCTCATATGCTCGATCTATCCGTCGACTATGTTGGCCGAGATGGAGTTCGCGACATGAGTGAGCTCGCGAAGAGGTTTGCAACTGCCACAACACTTCCGATTGTTCTAGATTCCACTGAACCAGCTGTGATTAAAGCTGGGCTCGAACATCTCGGCGGACGCTGCGTCATTAATTCTGTGAACTACGAAGACGGCTCGGGAGCAGATTCGAGATTTGCGCGGATTATGCCCATAGCAAAAGAGCATGGAGCGGCTCTTGTTGCATTAACTATCGACGAAGAAGGCCAAGCTCGCGATAGAGAATGGAAGTTACGTGTTGCTCGACGGCTTATTGCAGACCTCCACCACAACTGGGACATCGCTATATCCGACATCATCATCGATTGCCTTACGTTTCCTATCGCCACCGGTCAAGAGGAAACACGACGAGATGCAATCGAAACAATCGAAGCTATACGCCAGTTGAAACAGGAATTCCCTGAAGTCCAAACAACCCTCGGCGTAAGCAATGTGTCCTTTGGCTTGAACCCGGCCGCTCGAATCGTCCTCAATTCCGTCTTTCTCTCCGAAGCCGTCAATGCTGGGTTGGATAGCGCAATTGTTCATCCATCGAAGATCACTCCCATTGCTCGCATCCCGGAAGAACAGAAAACTGTCGCATTAGATCTCATTTACGATCGACGGAAATTTGATAACGGGGAATGTATATACGACCCACTATCGCGTTTTCTCGAGTTATTTGAGGGAGTGGAGGTGAAATCAACCCGCCAATCACGAGCTGCAGAACTCGCAGCGCTCCCGCTTACAGATCGCCTCGTCAAACGAATAATCGATGGCGAGAAGCAGGGGTTAGAAGAAGATCTTGCCACAGCCCGGAGCGAGGGGATTAAGCCACTCACGATAATCAACGATTACTTGCTCGAAGGCATGAAAACTGTTGGAGAGCTCTTCGGCAAGGGCGAGATGCAATTGCCATTCGTTCTGCAATCTGCGGAGGTGATGAAGACAGCAGTCGCACTTTTAGAACCCTTTATGGAGAAGAGCGATGCCACAGATCGCGGTTCGATTCTCTTAGCAACCGTAAAAGGTGATGTGCACGATATCGGCAAGAATCTAGTCGACATTATTCTCACAAATAACGGTTTTAGAGTTGTCAATCTTGGCATTAAGCAAACAATCAATCAGATCATTGACGCTGCGAACGAAAGTAATGTAGATGTGATTGGAATGAGCGGTCTGCTTGTGAAATCAACTGTAATCATGAAAGAAAATCTGGAAGAGCTGGAGAACCGCGGACTTTCCCAGAAATGGCCCATACTTCTAGGTGGAGCGGCACTCACTCGCACTTTTGTCGAGGCCGATCTGGCTTCGAAGTTTCCAGGAACGGTGCGTTATGCGCGTGACGCTTTCGAAGGATTGTCATTGATGGATAGCATCATGGGCGAAAAGCGTGGTATCGC
>JBJTHB010000093.1:0-6284 GCA_046094245.1 Actinomycetota bacterium | reverse complement strand
AATGCGGCCAATACGACAGAAGTTCTAGCCAGGCTTGAACAGAATGCGCCACCCGGTATCGCAATCAAGAATCTTCATGAGGCTCACTCCGTCCTTGCTCTACAAGGCCCGCAATCCGATCTCGTATTGAAAACTTTGGGTGTCAATCCCGAACTTGAATATATGTCATTCAAAGAATGCGCGATTGGCGATAAGAAGATAGTTCTCTGTCGAACCGGTTACACAGGCGAACGAGGTTATGAAATTCTTTCAACCTGGGGCGACGCTTCAAACGTGTGGAAATTGCTCTGTGAATCGGTCGCCGCGCATGGAGGTCGTGTAGCCGGACTTGGTGCGCGAGACACCTTACGGACTGAAATGGGTTATCCGCTCCACGGCCACGAACTTTCGCTGACAATCACTCCGGTTGAGGCGAGTGCATCGTGGGCTGTCAGCTGGGAGAAGGATTTTTGGGGCAAAGCTGCACTACAAGTCCAACGGGAAAAGAAAGAACATCGAATCCTTCATGCGATCAAGATTGAAGATCGAGGGATTCCGCGTGCTGGCATGGAAGTCAAGGATGAAAGCGACGTAACCATCGGTATTGTCACAAGTGGAACTTTCTCTCCTTCTCTCAAGACTGGTATTGCTTTGGCGCTACTGTCTCGACGTTGCCCAGTTGATTCGAAAATTTCGATAGATATCCGTGGCAAATCGAGTTCTGGGATTATCGTGCGTTTACCTTTTGTTCCATCGCATGTGAAGTGAAGTTAAGTTTAAGCTGAGCACGTTGAAGTGATTTCACAATCGGAATTGACGTAAGCGCAAGCAAAATCGAAGTTGTGATGGCGCGAGGCATATCCCACGCTAGTGCAGTTGCAAAGTGGAAGGCCAAGAATTTTTGAAGATTCTCAACTATTTGACTTCCGGGAACATACGAGAGTTGGAGATCTGTGCCGGCAATCCATGGCCAGAGTTGCAGATCCATCAATGCTCCAAATGTGAGAGAGGAGATGATCCCCACCAGAATCAGTGTTACTCGCTGGACTTTGTGTGAAGAGGAGTTGGCAATTGATCCGATGAGCCCTGCGAATAAACCAATCCATCCTGCTGCCAACATTTGAAAAGGAAGCCATGGCCCGATTCCACCAGTGAGGAGAGCTGAGACGGCAAGAGAAATAACGCCGAGTGAAAATCCAAATCTTGCACCAAATACAAAACTGGCGATGATGAGTAGAAACCACATGGGTTCCACGCCAATTGCTCCGGCTCCAACAAGTCGTAAGGCGGCAATCAGCGCCGATAGAACTCCCAAGAGGGCGACACTCTTGCTATCGAGAACATCAGCGCTGATATCGAGGGCGATAATCCCAATCGCGAGAAGTGCAATTCCCAGTGAAAATGCGCGCGCTGCTTCAGGTTGGAAGAGGAAAAAAGTTGAATCTGGGAGGTATAAAGGCCAAGCAAAAGCGTGAAGTCCGAGAAGTGATCCCACGAACAAGAGCGTCGAAGAGAGATACCTACCGACTTTCATGAATCTGCCGTTCTACTTCAGCGACGGTAAGCCAGTGTGTGTGAGGAAGTGCCTTCGCTACTTGTGGCGCGAAAGCTGGAGAGGCTGTGAGTACTTGGCGCGTTGTGCCATTAGCGATGACCTCGCCATCAGCAAGGAAAATCACGCGATCTGCAACATCGGCGACAAGTTCAACATCATGCGTTGAGATAAATACCGAGCGATCTTGTTCGTGAGCGATACGTTTGAGGTTAGCGACAAGAACTTTTTTTGCCTCGTAATCCAGGCCACGGGTGGGTTCATCAAGAATTACGAGTTTTGGTGAGGCTGAAAGAATGATGCTGAGCGCAAGTCCTAACCTTTGACCTTCAGATATATCGCGAGGATGAGCGTTGATATCAGGAATCTTCATGAGCTTGGAATAGAGATTTAACGTTGTACCTTCCGGAACTGAATTATCACGGTCGGCAAAATCGCACTCTTCTTTGACGGAATGTCCGTACAGCAGATCGCTCGGCTCTTGCGGAACATATCCAACATAAGTAATGAGTTCCCGATCAGTCAGCGATGCAGGATTTCTACCCGCAATGTCGATCTCTCCTTGAATAATCGGGGCTTGTCCAACTGCAGATTTGAGCAGCGTAGTTTTTCCTGCGCCATTTCTTCCCATCAGAGCCACGATTTCACCAGAATGAACTTCCAGATTGATATCGGAGAGAGCGTACGTTCGTTCAGCATCTCGATAGGAAGCAAAAACATTCTTCATGGCAAGAATTGGGATCTGACTTTCATTTAAAGTAGGGGATGCATATTCCTGAATAACGCTCTCGATATGGGGCGCCATCTTTCGGAACTCACGGATGCTCACTGGGATTGAAGGTAAATTCAAAGACTTTGCAAGTTCTACAAGAGGAGGAGCAATAGGGGAAGTCTGTAGGATGTCAGACGTCGATCCAAGCTCCAGGGTTCCGTCACCATGAACCAAGATGATGCGATCGACAAATTGAATGACTCTCTCCAAGCGGTGCTCAGCGACGATGACGGTTAGACCGAGATCATGAACAAGGCGATGAAGTATTGAAAGAACTTCTTCTGCCGCAATGGGGTCAAGCGCGCTTGTAGGTTCATCTAAGAGCAAGACTTTTGGATTTGTCACGAGAGCTGCCGCAATAGCGACTCGCTGTTGTTCTCCGCCGCTCAGCTCTGAGATCTGGCGGCGACGCAGTTGAACGAGCGCCAACAAATCAAGTACTTCTTCCACGCGTTTGCGCATCACATCACTAGGTACTCCCAGCGTTTCGAGCCCAAAAGCAATCTCATCTTCGACAAGATCAGATACAAATCCATTCATAGGATTCTGACCCACGATTCCAACTACATCTGCCAGTTCACCAGGTTTCAACAGACGAGTTGAACGACCAGCAACGGATATCTCGCCAGAGAGAATTCCTCCAGTGTGATGCGGCACAAGCCCGTTTATCAATCGCAAAACTGAACTCTTACCAGCGCCAGTGTGACCCATGAGAAGAACAAATTCGCCTTCATTGACGCTAAAAGAAGCGTTTTCAATGATTGTGCGCTCAGAATTCGGATAGATAAGAGAGACGTTTGAGAATGTAATCATGATGCAAAGACCGGGGTTAAGGCGAAAAGGGCTACGATCATTGGAATCAGGAAACTCGTGCTTGAAGTAATGATGGTCAAGACCAAGGCATATGCGGCGCCACTAATGGCTAACGTGTCCTTCATCTTCCATAACTCTGGTCGATATCTTGTTGGACTAGGAAAATATCCGTAGCCACGACTCTCAAGACTGGCTGCAAGATCGATTGAACGTTCTAGAGAATCTTCTAATACCGGCAGCGCGATACCACGCCACGAACGTAGGCCAGATGATTTCTGTCCACGGAGACGTCGAGCATTTCGCACTCGTTCAATCCCGCGTGCAGCTTGAGGAGCTACTGAACTTGAAATAACGCTTGCTAAGCCGATTCCATAGAAACGTCGCGGAAGTATTCTCAACAAACTATGCGGATTACTGAGTGCATTTGCAGTAGCAAAGAGCAAAATGAGTGCGACGAGAAGAATCGCTTCATCGAAGCCGCTCAACAGACGTTGAGATGTGACTGGCCCGCCGACGCGGATTCCCACAAAGAGTTCTGGCAGAGTCATCTGCGGTAGCACAAAGAGCGTTCTGCCAGGCATTGGAACTCCAATCAGAAGAGCAATCAAGATCCGAATACTGAAAGCAATGAATGCAAATCGAAGCGCCCAATCAAATGTGCGAGACCACGGTGATGATCTTTTCAGTGTGAAGGCAACAAGGAGAGTTGAAGTAGCAACAGCAATTGAGATAAAGCGGTTATTCGCGAACAAAAGAGTTGCGCACAAGAGTGCAGCCCACAACCACCACGTGAGTGGATGGTAAACACGCGTGGTGGTGCGGGTATGCACTGTTGTCACAGAGGAAAGAATTACCGCGCGCGGCGACGATTAAGAATCAAACCAACAATGATCATCGCTGCGAGTGTCGCCAGGAGAAGAGGCATCGAACGAGTTGAGGTTTCTTCTTCGATGGGCGCTGATGTTGTGACTGCTTCTTCGGCAGCAGGTGCGTCGATTTCTGCACCACACTCCTGTGCTGGGTAGCCAGCAATTCCGCAGATTAAACCTGAATCACCTGCACGAACATCCATCGCAGCTTTAAGAACGTCAAGACCAACAGAACCTTGGGGGACGACCACGCAATCAGAGAAGAATTCCTTAGGAGTTTCACCAGTTGGAGCGATATTCGCTGCGCCAAAATCGACGACGAGGCCTACACGAATTTTTCCAGAAGTTTCAGGTGTTCCGTCGCAGAGTGTTGCGAAATCTGGATCCATCATGGGAGTGACAGCAGGAATGTCATTGTTGCTGAATACGAAAGCCCAACCTTCTACGTCGCCATCTTTTACTTCGACTGATGGGCCAGTCATTGCGGCAGCCCAAGCCGTCGCACCAGCTTGAGCTTGAAAGTAACCCCAATAGCGATATCCCTTTGCGGCATGTGCCGAGGACGGAAGTGCAATAAGGCTTAGGAGAGTCAGAAATATTGAAAGTGTAAACCGAAGTGATGTGTGAAGCATGTGAACCTTTCTAGAAAGAAGGGTCACGATGGCGAAAAAAAATTTCCGCCCCGCAAACCTCGACGGGTGGTAGAGAATGTTTCGCGGGTGGTAATCCGACTTACATGCTCGAAGCATGCTCACGGTTGCGGGTCAGCGTCGGATTTTCACCGACTTCCCCATTCCACGGAACTATGAAGTTGTGTGCACAATAAACCACCAAAGTGACCGTCCTGCAAGGAGGCGCTACGCTCGGAGCTATGGAATATAGACGTCTTGGCAGTTCGGGCATGTATGTATCGGAAATTACCTATGGAAACTGGATCACCCATGGCTCGCAGGTAGAGCAAGAAGCGGCGGTCAAATGTGTTCGCGCCGCGTTTGATTGCGGAATCACAAGCTTTGATACGGCAGATGTATATGCCGGCACTCGCGCCGAGACAGTTTTAGGTAAAGCGTTGAAAGGCGTCAGGCGAGAGTCATACGAATTATTCACAAAGGTGTATTGGCCGACTGGCCCAGGAAAGAATGATCGCGGACTTTCGCGAAAGCACATCATGGAGTCAGTCCATGCTTCGCTGAAGAGACTGCAAACCGACCACATCGATCTTTATCAATTCCATCGCTTTGATTACGAGACTCCACTTGAAGAGAGCCTGTCGGCATTTGATGACCTCATTCGTCAAGGAAAAGTCATGTACATCGGTTTTTCTGAATGGAACGCAGATCAAATAAATAATGCGCTAAAGATTCAAGATTCGCGAGGTTACACACGACTCGTCTCGAGCCAGCCACAGTATTCGATGTTGTGGCGCGTAATCGAAAGCAAAGTCGATCCACTTTGCCGAGCAGAGGGAATTGGCCACATTGTTTGGTCGCCCATCGCTCAAGGAGCGCTCACTGGTAAATATCTTCCTGGCGCTAAACCACCGAAGGGATCACGCGCAACCGATAAGAAAGGTGGCGCGAACATGATCTCACGTTGGATGAATGATGAAGTGCTGAGCGCTGTTCAGCGTCTGAAGCCAATTGCAGAAGGAGAGGGATTGACGTTGGCCCAACTTGCAGTTGCCTGGGTACTTCAAAACCCCAATGTATCGAGCGCGATTATTGGTGCCACAAGACCTGCTCAAATCAAAGAGAACGTAAAAGCAAGTGGCGTGAAACTGAGTTCCGAAACAATGCGAGCGATTGACGGAGTTCTCGGCAAGCTTCCGGAGAAAGATCCAGCTAAGACTGTAAGCCCCCAACCTCGCGCTTAAGCAACTAAATCGTGTCGCCGCGTTTGACTTGCGGAAGTGGAGCGCGCAGTCGACGGATCTGAGTCGATCGCAACCAACCGTACATTCCGAGGCCCTTCAGAGGTGCGTCTGGAAAGCGTTGTGCAACTTCGCGCTTGATACGACGCGATAGAAAAAAGCCATCGATAGCTGAGAAGAGCAGCGCTGAATACATCAGCGCGATTGCAATGAACTGAACATAGACGACGGGGATGAGAGTCAAGAAGAGCACGAGCACAATGATCGGTAAGCAAAACTCGCCAATCTAGCGACGTGAATCAACATAATTGCGGATGAATTTGCGAACAGGTCCTTTGTCGCGAGGAGGTAACGCACTCTCTTCTCCGCGCATGTAAGCATCACGTTGTTGAGCGCGAAGCACTCGAGCTTGTTGCTTCTGAAGTTTCT
>JBJTHB010000092.1:0-17581 GCA_046094245.1 Actinomycetota bacterium | reverse complement strand
CGTCATACATGATCGTGATGCTCATCGTGCAGTCCTCGATGTTCTCGATAGCGAGGGAGCGCCGGACACCACAATCTTTCATTGCTATTCAGGTGATGCTGAAATGGCGAGAGAATGTATAGAGAAAGGTTATGTCCTGTCTTTTGCAGGAACTGTGACTTTCAAGAATGCGCCCCAACTTCGGGAAGCGGTAAAGCTCGTACCGCTTACACAACTATTGGTTGAGACCGATTCACCATTCTTAGCGCCGATGCCTCACCGTGGATCACTCAATACTCCAGCCCAGATTCCACACATCGTGCGCTTTATTGCTCAAGAACGTGGAGAGGACTTAACTGAGTTGACTACCGCATTAAGTGACAATGCAGAACGAATTTTCGGATCATTCCTGCCATGACCATATCTTTACTTGGCGCTACCGAAATCCGTGAAATTGCGGAATCACTTGAGCTTCATCCGGCTAAATCTCTTGGCCAAAACTTCGTGGTTGATTCCAATACGTGCCAAAAAATCGTTCGTCTCGCCGTCATCAATCATGGAGATCATGTTGTGGAAATTGGACCTGGGATTGGCTCACTCACGTTGGCGCTTTTACAGGCCACTAACCGAGTCACTGCCATTGAAATTGATGAGCGACTTGCGCGCCAACTTCCCATAACCGCAAAGGATCATGGCGTTCCGGATGAGAATCTCACAGTAATCAATCAAGATGCGATGAAAATTTTCGATATCCCTGATGCACCTACGAAATTGGTTGCAAATCTTCCCTACAACATCTCGGTTCCAGTTCTGCTAACTTTCTTAGAGCGATTCCCTTCCATTACATCGGGAGTAGTAATGGTCCAAACTGAAGTAGCGGAACGTCTCGCAGCTAAACCTGGAAGTAAGACTTACGGAGTGCCGAGCGCAAAAGCTGCGTGGTGGTGCGACATGATTTTGGCAGATTCGGTCTCTCGCTCAGTTTTCTGGCCAGTTCCCAATGTCGATTCATCCTTGGTGAAATTTATCCGCCACGAACCACTGGGGGATGAACAACTTCGGCGCACTACCTTCGATCTCATTGATCGCGCATTTGGTCAGCGTCGAAAGATGCTGCGTGCAATTTATTCTGACATTTATGGAGGTTCAGGAGAGGCGGAATCCGCTCTCGCCAGCGCAGGAATCGATCCCACAACACGTGGCGAATCGCTAGCGGTGGAGCGCTTTGCTGCAATCGCAAAGCAATTAGATAGGCGATAAACGCACTGAAGTAATACGCTCGCCACATGCCGTCATCCGTGGTCGTACGCGTACCGGGAAAAATCAATCTTCAACTCTCGGTTGGTCCGCTACAACGCGATGGTTTTCATCCCGTAGCCACAGTTTTTCAAGCGGTTTCAATCTTTGACGACGTCACAGTTGCCATTTCTGATGATCCAGGAATCCATCTCAACGTGACTGGAAAACATAATGAACTTCTGCCCCTTGATCGAACAAACTTGGCTTATCGTGCGGCTGAAATCATGGTTCGAAAATTCGAGCTTACCGATGGCTTATCTATCTCACTTGCCAAAGAGATCCCGCTTGCAGGTGGAATGGCAGGCGGTAGCGCCGATGCTGGTGCAACAATCGTGGCGATTGATTCATTATTTAGTTTGGGTTTGAAGCGAAACGAAATGGAGAAGATTGGTGCAGAACTTGGCGCCGATGTCCCATTCACTATTTCCGGCGGAACAGCGATTGGAACTGGAAAAGGCGAACAGATAACTCCAGTTCTAGCACGCGGCTCTTACAGCTGGGTCCTCGCCATGTCGAGTTCTGGACTTTCCACTCCTGCCGTCTACAACGAATGTGATCGACTCCGCGAAGGACTACAAGTTTCTCCGCCACATGTCAGCGACACTTTGTTGCACGCTCTTTCTGCGGGCGATGCAGTTGCACTTGGCAAAGCTCTCTCTAATGATCTACAACCAGCAGCATGTTCTTTGAAACCAGCGCTGCGATTGATTCTTGATGTGGGAATGGATTACGGAGCGCTTGGAGGTTTGGTTTCTGGCTCAGGTCCCACAGTCGCCTTTTTGGCAGAGAATGAAGATCATGCACTCGATCTGGTTGTAGCGCTGACCTCTAGTGGAGTTGTTGGAAATGTCGTACGAGCTTCAGGGCCAGTACCAGGCGCACGAGTGATTGAGAGCGCGTAAAAACCTCGATTTATGTCGGAGTGGGACTGACCGATAGAATTCAGGTTCCTCCATTGTGTAGTGGCTAGCACATGGGCCTTTGAAGCCCAGGGTCCAGGATCGATACCTGGTGGAGGAGCTAGCGCTAAGAGAAGAAATAGAATGGTCTCTACAGGGCGAGGAAAGGTGGGGAGTTGAGCCAGCTGGATCTCGCAGTAATCCTCGCCGCTGGCGAGGGCACTCGGATGAAATCCACGCGCGCCAAAGTCCTCCACGAAATCTCAGGTCGATCATTACTTGGCCATGTTTTACACGCTGTCTCATCGCTCAATCCAAAAGAAACTCGCGTTGTAGTTGGCGCCTCTAAAGACGAAGTTATTTCACATCTTTCATCCATAGCTCCACATGCACGTTCTGTGTTTCAGGAAGTTCGTGGCGGGACGGGACATGCCGTCAAATTAGCGCTGCAAGATTATTCATCTGATGGAGTGGTGATGGTCTGTGCGGGTGATACTCCATTACTTACTGGCGCCACACTCAGAAAGTTATTAGCGGCGCATTCAAGCGCACAAGCCAGCGCAACTGTCCTGACCGCAGAGTTGCCTGACCCGAGTGGGTACGGACGTGTGATTCGAAATCCTGATGGATCACTTTCCAAGATCGTGGAAGAGAAAGATGCCTCGGAGCAAGAAAAAGAGACTCTTGAGATTAACTCAGGGGTCTATATTTTTGGGCTCGCATCTCTCAGAAGCGCCCTCACTAAACTTTCCGCTAACAACGCGCAAAAGGAAGAATATCTCACTGATGTCATCGCAATCCTGAAGAGCGATGGGAAGAAAGTATCGGCTTTTCTTGCGGATGATTACACAGAGATTTGGGGCATTAACGATCGAGCCCAACTTTCCACTTGTAGTTTCATCATGAATGCACGTATTTGTGATGCGCTTATGAAAAGTGGTGTGACGATTGTTGATCCGATGACTACGTGGATAGATCTCAGTGCAGAGATTGCGGTCGATGTACGTATCGAACCTGGAACGACTGTAAAGGGTGTGTCAAAAATTGGCGCCTCTGCGGTGATTGGCCCTCGCACAACGCTCATTGATTGTGATGTCGCAACAGGTGCTCATATCTTTGAATCTCATTGTGAATCAAGTCGAATTGGTCCTAATTCAGTTGTTGGTCCGTACTCACATTTAAGAAATGGAACCGTGCTAACTGGAAATGCCAAAGTAGGTTCCTTCGTTGAGATTAAGAATTCGACGATTGGCGATGGCTCAAAAGTCCCTCATCTCTCTTATGTTGGTGATGCCACAATAGGTAACGAGACCAATATTGGTGCTGCGACCGTGATCGTCAATTACGACGGAGTCGACAAGCATGCGACGGTGATCGGTGATCATGTACGAATTGGAAGCGATTCGATGTTGGTGGCACCAGTCACGATAGGCGATGGCGCTTACACCGCTGCTGGTTCGGTAATTACCGAGGATGTCCCACCGGGAGCCCTTGGAATCGGACGTGCGAAGCAAACTAATATTCTCGGCTGGGTCATGAAGAAACGCAAAGGTTCAAAATCAGCACAAGCAGCAGAGAAGAAGGAAGGGTCGAAATGAGCAACGAACTCCGTCTCAGTTCTGAGAAGCGCCTGCGAATCTTTACCGGTCGCGGTTATCCTGAACTTGCTGAGGAAGTCGCTGCTGAACTCGGCGTTCCCATCACTCCAACATCTGCTTATGACTTCGCCAATGGTGAAATCTTCATTAGATTCGAAGAGAGCGTCCGTGGCTGCGATGCATTTGTCATCCAAAGCCACACTGCTCCAGTAAATAAGCAGATCATGGAACAACTCATCATGGTTGATGCGCTGAAGCGCGCTTCAGCTAAACGCATCACAGTCATTGCTCCGTTCTACGGATATGCACGTCAAGATAAGAAACACCGCGGTCGTGAGCCAATCTCTGCGCGACTCATGGCAGATCTTTTCAAGACTGCTGGCGCAGATCGACTTATGACTGTCGATCTTCATACTTCACAAATTCAAGGATTTTTCGATGGTCCGGTAGACCATCTCTTTGCTCTTCCATTATTGGCAAATTACGTAGGATCGAAAGTTGATCGTTCACGTCTCACAATCGTCTCACCTGACTCAGGTCGTGTCCGTGTTGCTGAACGTTGGAGCGATTTACTTGGCGGCACACAAATCGCATTTATCCATAAGACTCGTGATCCGCGGATTCCGAATGAGGCGGTCACAGGTCGCGTCGTCGGTGAAGTTGATGGCCAAACATGCGTTGTCATCGATGACATGATTGATACTGCAGGAACCATCTCTAAAGCAGTCGATGCGTTGTATGACGCAGGCGCGCGCGAAGTGATTATCGCTGCAACACATCCAGTCTTCTCAGGGCCAGCTGCGGACCGGTTGCGAAATTCGAAAGTGAGCGAAGTCGTTGTTGCAAACACGCTTCCGATTCCAGAAGAGAGCCGATTCCCGAATCTCACGGTTCTTTCAATCGCTCCACTACTTGCCCGCGCGATTCGTGAAGTATTCGAAGATGGTTCGGTCACGAGCCTCTTTGATGGCCACTCTTAAAAAGTTTGGCGCACTTCTCTGTGCGCTAATTTTTATTCCGGTAACTCCGGTGCAGGCCGAAGAACCTTATCGAATCACGGTGATGTCGCGAAACCTCTATCTAGGCGCTGATGTTGGCGTCGCTTTGGAATTGATTCCGAATTTTCCAAAGGCCGCTCAATTCATGTGGGATCAAGTAAAGAAGACGAGTTTCTCTTCCCGAGTTCCGAAACTAGCACGTGAGGCAGCCCAAGATCGTCCAGAAGTTATTGGCGTGCAAGAAGCAACAATCTGGTACTGCAAAAAGGACTTCTTCTCTGACAAGGTTGAAGTCTTTAACTTTCTTGATGAATTCATTAATGCAACTAAAGAGACTGGCGTAGGTTATTCATTAGCGACAGCAAATGGCGTTGAAGCATTTAATCCTGGATATTCCATCGCAGCAATTCCGTATGTCACCAAAGTTCGGGATCCTGAGACCTTCAATCCCATCTTTGGCCAAGATACTGCGGCCTGCGGATTCACCATAGGCGATGCGCTTTTGGTCCGTGACGATGTAAAAGATTCCATCATTGAAGTTGGAAATACTGAATACGATGCGACATATTCTATCGTTCCCACAATTATGACGATTTATCGTGGTTACACGTGGGCAGACTTCAAAGTGCAAGATTCTGTGGTTCGCTTGATCACAACTCATCTGGAATCAATCTGGGATGAGAACAAGATTCCAAACTCTGCTCTACAAGCGCAACAACTCGTTGCTGATTTAAAAGATGCGAAGATGCCGATCATCATCATGGGCGACTTCAACGCAGATTACCGCGATCCTCGACCACAGGGTGATCCCAACCCTGGACTACAACCAGTTGCAAGCCAGACCTGTCCAACTCCAGGCGGTGCAAAGTGCAATGCCTACTCCACAATGGTCGAAGCGGGCTTTGAGAATGCATCACCAGATGCAAAGAACCCACGTTATTTCACTTGGGGCGCAAGCGCGTTACTGAATGGGCCAGATAAATTGCGAGTTGAGAGTGCGAAGGAATTTGGAAATCAGTACGGATTCACAGATCGTCTCGATTACATCTTTACTAAGAATGTTTACGCCACTGTGAGTTCGAAAATCATCGGAAATGTTTGGCCCGATGGCTCGAGCGTGTGGGATTGCGGCAAAGAGAGATGTTTTGCGAGTGATCACGCTGGAGTCGTTGCGACAATTGAATTGCCAAGAAGCGCATCAAAGGTTGATAAAGATCTACCGTCGCATGAACGTTTCCCACTTGGTTTCTGGCACTATTTCGCAATAGGTGTAGTCGTTCTGATTTCTTGGCGGATTGCACGGAGATTCCGACGGCAATAAGCGCGATTTTGCGCTTACGTGAGCCCTTGGGTAACCTTCCACCCACTTAAGGCGAGGGGTAGACCCCGTTATCGACGAAAGGCTTAACAATGGCTGAAGTATCAATCACTGGCGCAATCCGTAATGAATTCGGTAAAGGCGCATCACGCAGAATCCGCCGCGATGGCAATGTTCCTGCAGTTATCTATGGACATGGAGAGAAGCCAACTCATATCTCTCTTCCAGCTCGCGAAGTCGGAGTCGCAATAAAGACTTCAAACGTCCTACTTAATATCGATCTAGGCGGAAAACAAGAACTCACTCTTCCAAAGTCCATTGTTCGTAATCCACTCAAAGGCACTCTCGAGCACATTGACTTGATTATCGTTCGCCGCGGTGAGCGCGTTGTTGTTCACGTACCTGTCCATGCACACGGTAAACACGATCCAGAAGGAATTCTTGAGCACGTTCATAACACCATCGAAGTTGAAGCAGATGTAACATCGATTCCATCGTCGCTCGATCTCGATATCGAAGGTTTACCTGCGGGAGATTCCAAGACCGCTGGAGATGTCGTTCTTCCTGCTGGCGTCACACTCAAGAGTGATCCCAAGATGGTTGTTATCCACCTTTCAGTCCGCACTGCTGTTGAAGAAGTTGTTCCAGTTGCTGCAGCTCCTGCTGAAGGTGAGGCTGCCGCAGCTCCTGCTGAAGGCGCCGTTGCTGAAGAGGGTAAGTAGTCTCTAACGACTAACCTTTATCCATGTTTGGACGTTCAAACAAGGATAAAAGCGCACCTCATCCCAACCGTTGGTTGGTGATAGGGCTCGGCAATCCTGGTGAGGAATACGAAAAAACTCGTCACAATGTAGGCGCGATGCTTGCTGCTCACATGGCGCACGTGTCGAAGGTGAAATTCTCATCACATAAAGCGCGCGCAAACGTTGCTGAATTTCGACTTGGCGTTGGTGCAGACACCCCCTCACTCGTTGTCGCAACGTTGCGTTGTTATATGAATGAATCTGGTGGTCCCACGAAAGCATTAGCTGATTTCTATAAAGTAAAGGGCGATCACATCATCATCGCTCACGATGAATTAGATATTCCTTTTCAGGCAATCCGCGTGAAATTTGGCGGGGGAGATAATGGGCATAACGGCCTTAAGAGCATCACCTCAGCTCTTGGCAGCAGTGACTATTTCCGACTTCGTCTAGGAATAGGACGCCCACCTGGTCAACAAGATCCTGGTGACTTCGTATTGAAACCTTTTTCGAGCAATGAGCGAAAAACCCTAGAAGAATTTCTTATTACTGGTTCCGATGCTGTTGAGTCGTTGATTGAAAATGGACTAGAGAAGACTCAGCAGAACTTCAACACTTAATCAGCCGGTGTTTCGAAGTCCGGCAGCAACTCCATTGATGGTAAGCAACAACGCTCGCGTGATCAATGGATCATTATTGTCGTCGCGCACTTTCTTCAAGAGTGAAACTTGCAAGAGATGGAGCGGAGCAAGATAGGCATCACGAATCGCGAGAGTACGGGCCAGGATTTGTTGATCTCCGAGAATCTCTGTTTTACCCGTCAATTGCAGCAATTCAGCCACAGTTAACTCATATTCGGCTTTAATCGTCTCAAAGAAGTGTTGGAGATCTGGCTCAACGAGTGAGGTTACATACTTTGATGCAGTCGCAAGATCGGTCTTAGCAACAGTCATCTCTACATTACTGATGAATGTGCGGAAGAAGTGCCAGTCTTTAAGCATCGCTTTCATCGTCTTCTCATGCCCTGCTTCACGTGCGGCTTTCAGTCCGCTACCGACGCCGAACCAACCAGGAACGATCTGACGAGATTGTGTCCATCCAAAAACCCATGGGATTGCGCGGAGTGAGGATAGATCTGCGCTCGCATCAGGGCGACGAGAGGGGCGAGAACCTAAGAACAAGTTGCCGAGTTGTTCGACTGGAGTTGATTGATAGAAATATGAGGGTAAATCTGGATGTTCGACAAGCGAACGATAACGCGCAAAGGAGGCATCACTGATTGCGGTCATTGATGCATTCCACAACGTTAGATCCTCTGGACTTTGTCGTGCGGCGCGATTCAAAACAGTTGCTTCCAGCGCAGCGGCCAATGTCAATTCAACATTCTCGCGAGCCAGCGATGGAAGTGCGTATTTGTCGGAGATAACTTCACCTTGCTCCGTCATCTTAATTTGTCCATCGAGAGTTCCCCACGGAAGCGCGATGATTGCGTCATAGGTAGGACCGCCACCGCGACCAACAGATCCGCCTCGACCATGGAATAGTCGCAATTTGATTCCATGTTTTCGAGCAACATCGCGTAATTTGCGTTGGGCTTGGTGAATCTCCCATTGGCTTGTTGCGATTCCAGCATCCTTATTTGAATCCGAATAACCAAGCATCACTTCTTGGATGTTGCCACGTAACTCGACAATCTTTCGATACACGCTATTTGATAGCAACTTCTCCAAGATGTCGCCAGCAGCACGTAGCTCGGCTACTGTCTCAAGTAATGGAGCGATATCCACTCGCGCAACGCTCTCGGCGATATTGATCAAGCCTGCCTCTTTGGCTAGATAAGCTGCAGCAAGAACATCTTCGGGACCTTTAGTCATGGAGATGATGTAAGTCTCGACAACATTTGAATCGAAACTTTCTTGAGCTTCCTTGATGGCAACAAAAGCGCGAAGCGTCTTTGCATCTATCTCGTTAAGTGAACTTGTGTCGCGGTGAGGAGCGGTCAGCTCCTGGGTGAGGAGCGCGCATTTCTGTTCTGATGTGAGCGCCCCATAATCTTTTTCAGGCATTAATGACTCGATGACTTTTTGGTGAGCGCCAGAATGTTCGCGTACATCCATAGTTGCATGAGTAAGACCAAAAGCAGCAACAGTGCGGATAGTTCGCTCAAGAAGGCCTTGAGCGATGAGCTCGCCACGATTTGCGAGCAGAGAGTTGTACATCAACATTAAATCGCTAATGAGTTCGGCAGTATCTGCGTAATCGCGACCCGGCTCGTGCGAAGTTCCTCGAGCATGACGATCTCTGGTTAAAAGTAATTTGTGGCGGATAGCTGTGGCTTTCAAACGATACGGCTCTTCGACATTGATGCGTTTGAAGCGTGGTTCAATCTCGGGCAACAATTCCAGATCTTCTGCAACAGACTTCACAAGCGCTTCAGAAGTTCCGGCTAGTTTGGTAGAAACCGAAAGCGCTTGGCGAAGTTCATCGAGAGACTCAAGCGTCACTCGAATTGCATGGCCCATCTGTAGTGCGATGGCTTGTTTTGTGATCTCGGGCGTAATGTTGGGATTGCCATCACGATCACCACCAATCCACGAACCAAAGGTCAAAGGCGTTGCTGTGGGAGATAGCTTGATCCCTAATCGAGCAAGTTCGCGAGCAAAGTCATCAAGGACTTCTGGAACGGTGAAGCGGAAGAGATCATCTAAGTAATAAAGCGCATTGATGGCTTCATCTAGCGGTTCGGGCCGACCAAGCCGAAGCTCATCCGTCTGCCAGAGCAGATCGACTGCTTCTGCCAAGCGACGTTCACGAACATCGCTTTCGGGTTGGTCGAGCAACTCTGAAATAGTCGATAACTTACTCAATATCGAACGACGAGCCGCTTCAGTTGGATGAGCGGTGAAAACAGGTCGTACTTCGAAATTCTCTAGCCACTTGCGAAGATCGGAATCCGAGAAATCTTGTCCTGACTTACGAGCATCAATGATGTTCTGTACTGCACGGGAGAGCCATGAGCCGCCAGAAATTCTCTCTTCGGCAAGAACTCGCGAACGATGTACTTGTTCTGCAACGTTTGCCAGATTGAAATACACATTGAAGGCACGAACCAATTTCACAGAATCTGCTGTTGAGATGGATTTGAGTAAGTCCTCTCCACTTCCTTCGCGAACTGATTTACGTACCAATTCGACGAGGTTAAGTAGGGCTTCGCCATCTTGACGTGCGAGTGATTGTCCGAGTAGATCGCCGAGTCGGCGCACATCGCTACGTAGCGCTGAATTATCTTGAGATTGATTGAGCTCGGACACGGGCTAATAATGACACGCTAGTATTGCGGCTCGAATTCCTATAAGCCCCTATTCAAGGCAAGAAGCCCCCTTCTTTCTTGAAAGGGGCTAATGGGCGTTGTACCACACAGTTTTTCGCGGGAAAGGAAGTGATGAAATGAAAGCCAAGTTGCGCGGGCTCGTCTCGCTATCTGAAACAACGCAATCAGTTTTGAACGACGATGTCGAAACCATCATTGCATCCACTTCAGCAATTCCTTTTCTGATTGCTCATCAGGCAGAACGTGCTCCAGTCCTTATTGTCACTCACTCAAGTCAACGCGCGGCATCGCTTGTTGGCGAGCTATCGGAACTATCTGACAAGGTATTGGAATTTCCAGCATGGGAGACATTGCCGCACGAGAAATTAAGCCCTAACAGCGACACTGTCGCAAAGAGAATTTCGACGCTACTAAACATAGCTAACGCAAGAATCGTAGTAACTACGGCGCGAGCACTTGTACAACCAATCATTGCATCGATAATCGATACGCCGGTTATAAGAATTGAAATTGGCATCGAGTATGACTTTCAAAAGTTGATTAGCGAGTTGAGCGAACGAGCATATAACCGAGTTGATCTCGTTGAAAGACGGGGTGATTTCGCGGTGCGGGGAGGAATTATCGATGTTTTTCCACCGCTTGATGCTCATCCTCTTCGCATTGAGTTTTTTGGTGATGAGATTGAGGACATCAAGTTTTTTGAGATTGGCGATCAACGAACTTTCGCACCAATGATTGGACCAGTCACACTCATTCCTTGTCGAGAACTTCTCATTACTGATGAAATTAAGGAGAGGGCTTCGCAACTCAAAGTGCTCTTTCCCTCACTTGTTGAGATGTTCTCCAAGATTGAATCAGGAATTTACGTGGAAGGAATCGAATCGCTGGCTGCTGCACTTCAGCCGGGGATGAAAACACTCTTGGACTTCTTGCCTGATAGTTTCACAATCATCAATCTCGAAAGTGAGCGAATTCGGTCACGAGTTCATGACTTGATTTCAACAAACCAGGAATTCCTTGAGGCTGCCTGGTCAAACGTTGCCATGGGCGCACCTGAAAGAGGAAGCAAGAGCATTCCTCTTCACACTGAATTACAGCCTGGGGCATTTATGACCATTGAGAGTGTTCATGAATTGGCACTTGATCGAGGAATGAATTGGCGCAATCTTGATCTCTTCGGTTATGAGGATGATCTTTCAATCACTCAGTTCAAAGACATTGATCCTTTCCAGGGAGATATCGAGAAATACATTTCTGCTGTAAGCAATTGGCTCTCCGCAAGTTATCTCGTGATTGTTTCACTTCATGGGCATGGATTAGCTGAACGGTATAGAGACATCCTTAACGATGCCGACATTCCAGCGGTCATCTCGGAGACCCTAGATTTCCAGCCAGTTCGTAGTTCGGTTTATCTGATCACAACGCAATTACAACGTGGATTCTTCGATGACGAGAAGAAGATTGTTTTGATTACCGAGTCAGACATAACCGGCGCACGCGATTCTCGAGTCACATCCACTCGAATGCCCTCGAGAAGAAAACGAACAATTGATCCACTAGAACTCAAATCTGGGGATTACGTGGTACATGAGCAACATGGCGTTGGGCGATACATAGAACTCGTACAACGAGTAGTTGCCGGAGCATCGCGTGAGTATCTAGTTATCGAATATGCATCGTCGAAAAGAGGACAACCCGCAGATCGAATCTACGTTCCAACAGATGCGCTTGAACAGATCACTCGGTATGTCGGTGGAGAAACACCGGCTGTACACCGCATTGGTGGTGGAGATTGGATTAAAGCAAAGAGTCGTGCCAAAAAAGCGGTCAAAGAAATTGCTGGCGAACTCATTAGGCTGTATGCAGCTCGCACAAGTTCCCCGGGCCACGCTTTCTCACCTGATACGACATGGCAGCGAGAGCTAGAAGATTCATTTGCTTATGTCGAGACGCCTGATCAACTTTCGACAATCAACGAAGTAAAAGCAGATATGGAACGTCCTTACCCAATGGATCGCATTGTGTGTGGAGATGTTGGATACGGGAAGACTGAGATTGCGGTACGTGCTGCTTTTAAAGCAGTGCAAGATGGCAAACAAGTCGCGGTATTGGTTCCCACAACTCTGCTTGCCCAACAACACTTTGCAACCTTTACAAACAGATATGCAGGGTTCCCACTCAAGGTCGCAAGCCTCTCACGATTCAATACTTCGAAAGAAATAAGTGATTCATTGAGCGGACTTGGAACAGGCAATATTGATGTAGTAATCGGAACACATCGCTTGCTCTCGGAGGATGTGAAATTTAGAGATCTAGGGCTCATCATCGTTGATGAGGAACAGCGATTCGGAGTGGAACATAAGGAAAAACTGAAGAAACTTCGGGCCAGTGTCGATGTCCTGGCAATGTCAGCTACACCTATTCCACGAACGCTCGAGATGGCAATCACAGGCATTCGAGAAATGTCCACGATCGCAACGCCACCTGAAGAGCGCCATCCAGTGCTCACTTACGTTGGTGCCTATGACGACAAACAAGTTGCTGCTGCTATTCATCGAGAGCTGTTGCGCGATGGACAAGTTTTCTACATCCACAACCGAGTTGAATCTATTGATGACACCGCTGCACGCATCAGGCGTTTAGTTCCTGATGCTCGGGTTGCGGTCGCACATGGTCAGATGAATGAGACCGCTCTCGAACAAGTTGTTATAGCATTTTGGAATCGAGAGTTTGATGTCTTAGTGTGTACAACGATTGTTGAGAATGGAATTGATGTAGCAAATGCAAATACTTTGATAGTGGAGAGAGCAGATGTATTTGGACTCTCCCAACTTCACCAATTACGTGGTCGTGTCGGCCGAAGCAGAGAGCGCGCTTATGCCTATTTCTTGTATCCAGCAGACAAGCCGTTATCGGAACTCGCACTTGATCGCCTCACGACTATTGCGAAGAACACGGAGCTTGGTGCCGGGATGCAAGTCGCTCTGAAAGATCTTGAGATTCGAGGTGCCGGGAATTTGCTCGGTGGTGAGCAGTCAGGCCACATCGCAGATGTCGGATTTGACCTCTATATGAGGATGGTTGGAGATGCGGTCAATGAATATAAGCGCGGTGTCATTGATGGAGTCGAAGAGAACGTTGATTGCAAAGTTGAGCTACCTATCACGGCACATCTCTCATCTGATTATGTACCTTCGGATCGTCTGCGACTCGATCTGTATCGACGTCTTGCGGATGCCCGAGAATCAAGCGCTATTGATGCGATTCGAGATGAATTAATCGATCGATTTGGTGAATTGCCCCCAGAAGCCGAACGACTCGTGCGAGTCGCGCGTTTGAGAAATTACCTCAGAACTCAGGGCATCACAGATTTTGCTGTACAAGGTAAATTCGTGAAGATCGCACCACTGGCGCCGAGCGAATCACTTCAGATGAAAATTCAACGTCTGTATCCCGGCTCGATTGTGAAATCAGTTACGAAGGTCGTGATGATTGCTCGTCCGCAGACCGCAGCGTGGCAGGTAGGCGACAGCAGCGACGAAATAGGGGATACTTCGCTTCTTGATTGGGCGAGTGAGTTAGCCGAGACTCTTTTGGAACGCCCCTTACGAAAGTGAGTTGTAGTGAAGAAAGTCCTTGGAATATTCCTCGCCACCGCAGCGCTATTTTTAACGGGCTGTTCGCAAGTTGATTCTGCTGCTTCTGTTGGCGAAACCGAGATAAAACTCACCGAGCTTCAAACCCAAGTCGACACCATCCTTGCTGAGCGAAAGGAAGTAGACACTTCTCAAATGCAGCTCGAAACTGGCGCTGATCTCACTCGTTCACAACTTGCATACATGATCTCCAACTTGATTATCGAAGAAGTAGCTAAGTCCGAGAAAATTCAAATCACAACCTCTGATCTTGAAGCATATAAAGTTGAGATTTACGCCAGCATCGGCGGCGAAGCGAATCTGCCAAACATCCTTGTGAATGCATCAATTCCATCGACTGGCCTTGAGCAAGTTCTCAAGCGTGATCTCGTTCTTCGCAAACTGAGCGAACGAGAGACTGCCACAGGCTTGGATAACACTGCAGTAAACGAGAAGATCCAAGCGCTCGTGACCCAAATGGCCGGGAAACTCAAAGTCGATGTCAATCCACGATACGGAACCTGGGATCCAGCAACTCTGACTATTGCTGCAGCTGATCCTGCAGGTGATGCAGTAACCGATAAGTAAAGCCGCGGATGGCTTACGAGAATCTCATTCGCCTCGCAGAGGTGATGAACAAACTCCGTTCGCCCGGAGGCTGCCCTTGGGATGCTGAACAAACGCACGAATCACTCTTGAAGTATTTACTTGAAGAGTCTTACGAATTCGTCGAATCTGTTGAATCAGGTAATCGCGCAGATATGCGAGAAGAGTTGGGCGATATTCTGCTGCAAGTCTATTTTCATTCTCGGATTGCAGAAGAACATGGAGACGAACCATTCACGGTTGATGATGTTGCAAAAGGAGTCGCAGATAAGTTGATTTCCCGCCATCCTCATGTTTTCTCTGATGCGAAAGTAGATTCTGCTGGAGATGTTCTTGAGAATTGGGAACGAATAAAACGGGAAGAGAAGGGACGCACTAGCGCGCATGATGGCGTCCCGACCGGACAGCCAGCTCTCTCGCTTGCAACGAAATTGATTTATCGTGCACAGAAAAATCAACTCTCCACACCAGAGCTTCCGCATCGTGAGATAGCTCCTACCGAGGAAGCGTTCGGTCAAGAATTAATCTCACTCATTTCTTGGGCAGTTGAGCATGGAATCGATCCCGAAGTAGCGCTACGAAAGGCTGCGCTTGAGTTTCGCGATGGCATGACTCGCGAAGAAGCACGCTAGACTCCGCGCCCGTGACTCAAACAACTATTCAATCTCTCATATCACGCGAGATCCTTGATTCGCGTGGCAATCCCACAGTCGAAGTAGATGTAACGCTCTCCGATGGCTCTTTCGCCCGAGCAGCAGTCCCAAGTGGCGCATCGACCGGAGCATTTGAAGCTGCTGAACTTCGCGACGGTGGCGCTCGATATCTCGGCAAAGGCGTCGTTCACGCGGTAGAAAATGTCACTCAGAAGATTGCTCCTGTTGTTATTGGTCACGATGCTTTCGACCAACGTGGACTCGATGAGAAGATGATGGCTCTCGATGCCACAGTAAACAAGTCATCACTCGGTGCGAATGCCATCCTTGGCGTCTCTCTTGCCGTTGCAAAAGCAGCCGCCCAATCGAAGAAGCTTCCGTTCTACTCCTTTATCGGGGGCGGAAATGCCAATCTGCTCCCAGTTCCAATGATGAATATTCTCAACGGTGGAGCGCACGCAGACACAAACGTTGATATCCAAGAATTCATGATCGCCCCAATCGGCGCTTCATCATTCAAAGAAGCACTCCGCCATGGAGCTGAGATTTACCATAACCTTAAAGCTGTATTGAAGAAACGTGGACTTGCTACAAGCATCGGAGATGAAGGCGGATTCGCGCCAAATCTCGAAAGTAACCGTGCGGCGCTCGATCTCATTATTGAAGCGATTGAAAAAGCTGGATTCAAAGTTGGTAGCGAGATAGCTCTTGCGATGGATGTTGCCGCTACTGAATTCCATAAAGATGGAAAATATGATTTCGAAGGATCAGCGTTAAGTTCGACGGAAATGATTGCTTATTACAAAGGGCTCGTAGATTCATACCCGCTAGTCTCGATTGAGGATCCACTCTCCGAAGATGACTGGGATGGTTGGAAAGCAATCACAAATGAATTGGGTTCGAAAGTGCAGCTCGTGGGCGACGATCTTTTCGTCACCAATCCAGAGCGCCTGGCTCGAGGAATCGAATCTCAAACTGCAAACGCTTTACTAGTGAAGGTAAATCAGATTGGAACTCTTACCGAAACCCTTGATGCGGTCGCAATGGCGCATAAAGCGGGGTATCGCTCCATGATGAGCCATCGATCAGGTGAAACCGAAGACACCACGATTGCAGATCTTGCAGTCGCAGCGCGTTGCGGGCAGATCAAAACTGGTGCACCTGCCCGAAGTGAACGCGTTGCTAAGTACAATCAGTTGCTACGAATCGAAGAAGAACTCGGTTCGCAAGCGGCATACGCCGGTCGCGAGGCATTTCCACGCTTTAGCGCCCGCTAAATTCGTCAGGAGTCTTCATGAAGCGGAAGCGAATCTCGCTCCGTCAATCATTTGAAGGTTTTGCAGAAAAGCGCGGAATCTCAACGCGGCTTTTAATACTTTTTATCGTGCTCTTTGTTGTTGCAGTTACGCTGGCTCCGCCCACACAACATTACTTTGCCCAACGCGCACAGATCAGCGCGCTACAAGCCGATGTCGAATCCAACAAGAAGAAGCTTCTGGAAGCGAGAGCCGAGCTACAGCGATGGCGTGATCCTGATTACGTGAAAGCACAAGCACGCGAGAGACTCCATTTTGTCTTGCCTGGTGAGCGCCAATACATCATCTTGGGCGTAGCTTCCGAAATTGATAACAACACTCAGACTGCAGCGCCGATTAATCAAGAATTTCCATTAGGCGTTCCTTGGTATTCACGTGTCATTTCATCTATCACTTCAGTTGGCGTTGGAAATTCAACGCCATGAGTTCTAAGCCAACCGCAGAAGACCTTGCGGCCATTGAAGTGCAATTAGGTCGCACTCCTCGAGATGTTCACGGAATTGCCTACCGATGTGCATGTGGAAATCCGGCGGTCGTTGAAACTCCACCTCGACTAAGCGATGGGACACCATTTCCAACTTTCTACTATGCAACCTGTCCCAATCTCACTTCGGAAATTTCTACGCTGGAGAATTCGCCGCTGATGGCCGATATGAATGAACGTCTCGCGAGTGATACCGAACTCGCGACTGCTTATCGAACGGCGCATGAAAAATACATTGCAGCTCGCGCTGCTTTAGGCGTGGATGTTCCTGAGATCACCGATACCTCCGCTGGCGGAATGCCAGATCGAGTGAAATGCCTGCATTCGTTAATTGCTCATTCACTTGCCGCTGGCGAAGGGGTGAATCCCCTTGGTGATGAAGCGTTAGCGCTCCTGCCTGAGTGGTGGCGTAATGGCAATTGTTTAGAGCGGCGTCAACAATGACTCGAGTCGCAGCAATAGATTGTGGAACAAATTCCATCCGACTTCTCATCGCTGATATTGATGGTGATAATTTCCGAGAAATTGATAGAACTATGGAAATTGTCCGTTTGGGTCAAGGTGTCGACAAGAACAAAGCTTTCCATCCAGAAGCGCTGGAAAGAACCTTGCAAGCAACGGAGCAATTCAGTCGCGAGATTGCTCGCCGCGGTGTGCAACGAATCAGATTTTGTGCAACCAGCGCGACACGTGATGCAACTAATCGTGATCTCTTTATTGAT
>JBJTHB010000091.1:0-15449 GCA_046094245.1 Actinomycetota bacterium | reverse complement strand
GGTCAAGAGTTCGAGAGCTTTATCTGGCACCGTCATTGTGATGAACCCTAAGACTGGTGAGATTTTGGCGCATGCAACATTCCCATCTTTCCAGCCAGGCAATACCAAGAATGTCGACCCCTATCGTTGGCAGAACCCATCTGTTCAAGAGGTGTACGAACCCGGTTCTACTGGAAAAGTAATCACGATCGCATCAGCAATCGAAGAGGGAAAGATTTCCCCTGAAACCGTAATGACGATTCCTTACAAATTGAAGCGCTCAAATAAAGTGTTTCGTGATCACGAGCCCCATCCTGTGCAACGTTTGACGCTTGCGGGCGCGCTTGCCGTTTCAAGTAATACCGGCGCGATCAAAGTGGGCGAGATGCTCTCGAATGACAAACTCCACTCCTATTTGAAGAAATTTGGCATTGCGGAAAAACCTGGTTCCGGACTGCCGGGAGAAGAGGGCGGGAAACTCCTCGATGTGAAGGATTGGTCGGGAACGACTGCACCGACTGTGGCTTTTGGTCAGGGTTATTCCGTTACTGCTATGCAAGCGACCTCGGTATTCGCAACCATCGCCAATGATGGTGTTCGAGTAACGCCGACAGTAATTGCTGGCGTGAGCGATGCTGCGGGACGTTATACACCCGCAAATAAGCAGAAATCTGTTCGTGTAGTGAGTGGAGATACTGCAGCGCAAATGCGTTTGATGATGGAGAGCGTCGTTTCTGCATCTGGAACCGCTCCATCAGCCGCGATTCCTGGCTATCGCGTTGCCGGTAAAACCGGAACGGCGCAAAGAGTGGATGATTCATGTGGTTGTTATCGCGGATACACAGCCTCCTTCATCGGTTTTGCTCCAGCAGATAAACCAGAGTTTGTCGTTTCCGTGACAATTCAAGATCCCAAAGGCTTACATTGGGGCGGATATCTTGGTGGTCCGGTTTTCAAGAAAGTCATGAGTTTCGCGCTCAAAGATCAACACATTCCCCCCACCAAACCAGCGGTAATTTCTTATGCGCTTAATGAAAAGGAATTGAAGGCTCGCAAGGCTGCCGAAGCTGCTACAACCTCAACGTCCAGTAACAAGATTCGAGTCCAGAACAATGACTGAGTTGCGGCGGTTCGAACCTAATATCAAATCCTTAGGTGAGATCGCTGCATTCCTCGGCGCTGATGTGAAAGATGCGTTTGAAAACTTAGAAATACATGGAATCTGCAGTAATTCACAAACTGTAGAAGAAGGAGACCTTTTCCTTGCTCTTCCGGGAACGAAGACTCACGGTGGAGCATTTCTTCCATCCGCTGTGGAGCGTGGTGCGAGGGCGGTTCTAACTGACATCGCAGGAAGCGAACTTTCCTCCGTTCGCGATTCTGCAATCCCCGTGTTGGTGGTTCCGAATCCACGCTCCCAGAGCGGATATCTTGCAGATTGGTTTCACAATTCTCCGAGTCAGAATATGTATCTCGCGGGAATAACGGGGACAAATGGAAAGACCACGACGACCTATCTCTTAAATCAAATCTGGGAACAAGCAGATTTTGAATCAGGCTTGATGGGAACCATTGGAATATCTATTGGAGATGAGAGCTTTTCAGCTACACATACGACCCCTGAAGCAGATGTTGTCCACACTGTGCTTTCTGTGATGAATGAGCGACATGTGCGTGCCGCGGCCATGGAGGTAAGCAGCCATGCATTGGTGCAACATCGGATTGATGGTGTGCGATTTGCCGCAGCTGGATTTACGAATTTAAGTCAAGACCATCTCGACTTCCATGGAACCATGGAGAATTATTTCCAGGCTAAGAAATCGCTTTTTGAGTCGAACATCGCAGAACGTGCATTTATCAATATCGACAATGAATATGGCGTGCGGCTTGCAAAGGAAATATCCATACCAGTATCAACGTTCTCGCTCACAACAAAAAAGGCTACGTGGCATATTGATTTCATGACGAAGTCTCATCGAGGTTGGGACCTCCGAATCCGCGGTGAGGGTGGAGTCCTCATCGAAGGTCAATTCAATCTGCCTGGAGAGCACAATCTCGAAAACCTACTTCTAGCCATTGCCATTGCTGCTGACAGCGGTGTCGATCCTCTTGTGATTGGAAATGCGCTGACGAAATTGAAGGGCGCACCTGGTCGGTTAGAGAGAATTGAACGCGGTCAGAAATTTATTGCGCTCGTTGATTACGCGCACACACCCGATGCTGTCGAGAGAGTCCTGGCTTCACTAAGAGGTTTTTCAAGCGAAGAGAATAAACCTCGCATTATTGGCGTCTTGGGTTGTGGTGGCAATCGTGATGCTGGAAAGCGACCACTAATGGGTAAAGCGCTTCGAAGCGCATGCGATGTCGCTATTTTCACCAGCGACAATCCGCGCGAGGAAGATCCAACCGAAATCCTGCGGAGCATGACCACTGGAATTGAACTCAACGACACTGCTTTAGTGATTGTCGATCGTCGCGAGGCAATCGCTACTGCCATCACCACGGCAAATGATGGGGATATCGTCGTTGTACTTGGCAAAGGCCATGAGAGTGGGCAAGAAATTAAAGGAGTCAAGATTCCATTTGATGATCGAGATGAGCTAGCCAGTGCGATAGAGGCGCTCACATGATTGAAATGACTATCGATTACATGGCAACGATTATGGGCGGGACTGCGCACGGTTCAGCTTCCGTCACTCCTGATTCTGAATTCCATTTTGATAGTCGGTCTGTGCGACACGGCGATGTTTTCTTGGCGCTCAAAGGCGAACATGCGGATGGCCATGACTATGTCGAAAATGCGATCGCGAACGGTGCAGCGTTCTCCATTGTCTCTAAGCCAGTAAAAGGCGCGTTTGTGCTGGTTGAGGATGTTCTTGCCGGTGTTGGAAAATTGGCGGCTCACGTGCGCCAAGAATTAGCCAATCTCAAAGTTGTTGGTATCACCGGATCTCAAGGAAAGACCACAACAAAAGACATGGTTAATTCCATTCTCTCCCATGAAGGTCCAACAATTGCTGCTACTGGCTCTTTCAACAACGATCTTGGCGTTCCATTAACGCTCTTGCGATGCACGAGATCTACACAGTTCTGTATTGTCGAAATGGGCGCTAGGCATGGAGGCGATATTGCTTCGCTGACATCAATGGCAGCACCAAACGTTGGTGCGGTACTAAAAGTAGGAAACGCTCATCTTGGAGAATTTGGCTCGCAAGAGAAAATTGCCGCCACAAAAGGGGAGTTGATTGAAGGCCTCACGCCAGGTTCGATTGCGATTCTCGGCACATACGACACATTCACTCCCGCTATGTCGACGGCTGACGGAGTTAAGCGCATTACATTCGGTCAAACTCATGCCTGCACAGTGCGCGCTGCTGATGTCGAATTTCGAGGCGGTTACGCACACTTTGATCTCGTAACACCAGAAGGACGAGAGCCGGTCGAACTTCGAGTCATTGGATTACACCAAGTCGCCAATGCACTTGCAGCGGCAGCGATAGCTCATGCACTTGGTGTGAGCACCAAAAACATTGCAGCAGCGTTATCAACTCATGAAAGTGCCAGCAAATGGCGGATGGAGATCCACGAAGGTAGCGAGATGCTGCTCATCAACGACGCCTATAACGCAAATCCCGAGAGCGTTGAAGCCGCGTTGCGAACATTGGTACTTCTCACTCAAGAGCGTGGCGGTCGTTCATGGGCATTTCTTGGAACGATGCATGAACTAGGTCCTCAATCACCTGAGATGCATAGCCAGGTGGGCCACCTTGCTGCTGAGATTGGAATTGATCACCTCGTCGCAATCGCAAATCGCGACTATCTCAGCAAGATTCCAAGTTCGCAGATGAGTACGCATTACTTTGCTTCAGTGAAAGATGTGGCTCCACTCCTAAGCGAACTTGAGGCTGGAGATGTCATATTGGTGAAGGCTTCGCGCGCCGAACATCTTGAGGCACTTGCAGAGCAGATTCTTGATTTATGGAACAACGCAGAAGGGGAGCGCATATGAGAGGTATTCTGATTTCGGGAGCTATGGCCTTCCTCTTTAGTTTCTTTGCGACGCCGGCCTTCATTAAGTTCTTAGCGCGACGCGGATATGGTCAACAGATTCGCGACGATGGCCCCAAGACGCACCATGTCAAACGAGGAACCCCAACAATGGGTGGAATCATTCTGATTCTTGCGACGATTATTGGTTACCTGGTCTCGCATCTCGTGACGGGAGCAGAGATGACAACATCGGCTCTCTTGGTGATTGGTTTGATCGTAGGACTTGGTTTTGTTGGATATCTTGATGACTGGTTGAAGGTAGTGAAGCAAAGATCGCTTGGTTTACGCGCTCGAGAGAAACTTCTTGGTCAAGCTCTTGTTGCCGGCGCATTTGGTGTACTTGCAACTCGCTTTCCTGATGATCTTGGTTTGACTCCAATGTCGGAATATCTCTCCACCGTTCGAGATACCTCAATCAAATTAGGCGTCGTTGTCGTTGTGGTTTGGGCAATCTTGATGGTGCTTGGAACAAGTAATGGCGTGAACCTCACTGATGGTCTCGATGGTCTTGCTACAGGCGCAGCAGTCATGTCATTTCTCGCATTTGTCTTGATTGGTGTTTGGAAATTCGGTCAACGATGTGAAGTTGCCGCAGGAACTAATTGCTACACCGTTCGCGATCCTCTTGACCTTGCGTTGTTGGCTGCGGCATTGGCAGGAGCATGCGGAGGTTTCCTCTGGTGGAATGCATCTCCGGCACGCATATTTATGGGCGACACAGGTTCACTTGCCCTGGGTGGCGGACTTGCTGGCTTGGCAATGACACTGCGTACGGAGTTATTACTCATTCCACTAGGCGGACTCTTTGTCATCATTACTTTGTCAGTCATTATCCAAACGACATATTTCAAAATCAGCGGTGGTAAACGCGTATTCAAGATGGCGCCATTACAACATCACTTTGAATTGCTTGGTTGGGGCGAGGTCACAATCGTTATTCGTTTCTGGATCATTGCTGGTCTCTGTGTTGCTGCTGGCCTTGGTCTCTTCTATGCCCAATGGGTGGTCGCGTGAGTTCACAGTTCCTTGCTTCACTCTCTGGCTCCCAAGCAATAGTTCTCGGTGCAGGCATAACTGGTGCGCCCACCGTAGATTTTCTCAAGAGTCGAGGAGTGAGTGTTCAGGTCATCGATGAAAAAAATCATGATGGGGGAGTTTTAAATTCGCTCTCATCCCTCAAACTTTCAGATTTTGCTTTTGCAGTCGTCTCACCAGGTTGGCAACGTGAGCATCCATTCGTTCAAGCGATTAATGAAGCAGGCATTCCGATTATCAGTGAAGTGGACCTTGCTTGGCGTGTGAAATGCGAAATCTCACCGGATCAACGTTGGCTCGCACTCACAGGAACCAATGGCAAGACGACCACGGTGCAGATGGCAGAAGCGATGCTTCGCGAATCGGGTTTCGATGCGACCGCATGTGGCAATGTGGGGTTCACCACGATTGAAGCAGTCACAAAAACAACATCAGAAATTCTCGTTTTAGAGCTTTCATCCTTCCAACTTGATTGGAGCCACGAAGCCCAATTCGAGACTGTAGCCATTCTCAACATCGCTGAAGATCACATCGATTGGCACAAGTCATTCGAGAATTATGCGCAAGCCAAATTCAAAATTACCGATCGCGCCGCTACAGTCGTTCTCAACAGTCTCGATCACGAGATTGTTAAACGCTCTCATGCTCTCAAGCATCGCATTGTCTGGTTTTCGCTCGAGACTCCAGCTCCACATCAGATTGGATTGGTCGAGAATCTCGTCGTTGATCGCGCCTTTATTGTTGATGAAGCAGAAGCGCTCTTTGAATTGGCTGATGTTAAACCTGCAGCGCCACATAACGTTCTCAATGCGATGGCTGCGGCGGCACTTGCTCGCTCTGTTGGTGCACCTGCTGAGGCGATTGCTTCAGCAATGCAGAAATTCAGACTTGATCATCATCGCCTAGAAGTTGTGGCAGAGAAAGATGGTATTACCTGGATTGATGATTCGAAGGCCACAAACCCACATGCCGCAATCGCTGCACTTCAATCGCAATTAAGCGCAGTGTGGATTGCAGGAGGTTTGGCAAAGGGTGCAACCATGGATGAATTGGTCGAACGATGCAAGAGTCGAATCAAAGCAGCCATTCTGATTGGTACCGATGCCCCGTTAATCGAAGCGGCGTTGCGCAAACATGCGCCAGACATACAAGTAGCTTCCATTGATCCCGGATTGAAAGGCCTTGATGTGATGAGAAGGGCCGTCACCCTTGCGCATTTGCAAGCAAAATCGGGAGATGTAGTCCTACTTGCACCAGCGTGTGCTTCGATGGATCAGTTTAAGAACTATGCGGAACGAGGCGATTTATTCGCAAGCGCAGTCAAGGAGAAGATCGGTGAGTAATTCCAAAGCCCTCTTTGCCCGTCCAGCGTCGGCGTATTACTTGATTCTCGGTTCTGTTATTGCGTTATCTTCCTTGGGTCTTGTGATGGTTCTCAGCGCATCATCAGTCAAAGCTTTGAACGAGTCAGGAAATTCGTTCGCCTACGTCCTGCGACAGTCCATGTTCCTTCTTCTTTCGGTGGCAATTGCCTGGGTGGCGATGAAATTACGCGCTGAACTCTGGAAACCGATTGCTCGGACTGCGCTATTGGCTTCGTGCTTGCTTTTGATCCTGCCGCAGATTCCTGGAATCGGTAAGACTGTTGGCGGAAACACTAACTGGATTGGATTTGGAAGTTTCACAATTCAACCGAGCGAATTCGCGAAAGTTGGAATCATTCTCTGGTGCGCTCTGCGGCTAAGAATTCATGACCAGAAAGCGAGTCAGGGCGAGGCTAGTAGCGCTGCGAAACTCATTGTTCCAGGTATTGCAGTAGTGATGATTTTGATTCTTCTCGGCCACGATCTCGGCACTGCAGTTGTGGTTGCGGGAATTGTCGGCGGAACACTATTTATCTCAGGAATACCTATGAAGGTCGTTGGAGCATTAAGCGCCGGTATCGGAGTCGCCTTTGCTGCCCTCATTCTCACTTCAAGCAATCGCATGAATCGCTTTTCCGCTTTCTTTGACCCGTTTGCTGAGGCAAATTACAAAGGAGTTGGTTGGCAGCAAGCACACAGCATTATGGGTCTTGCATCTGGCGGGCCACTGGGAACAGGCCTAGGTAGTAGTAAGCAGAAGTGGGGTAATTTGCCTGAAGCGCATACAGATTTCATCTTCTCCGTGATTGGCGAAGAACTCGGATTACTAGGAACGCTCGCAGTTCTCACTTTATTTGCTCTGTTGATTCTTGGAATCTTCCGAGTTTCACTGCGTGCCCAAAATTCTTTTGAACGCTATGCATGTGCTGGCATTGGTTGTTGGTTTGCAGTTCAGGTGATCCTAAATATCGGCACAGTCATAAGTGTCATTCCGGTCGTGGGCGTGACGTTGCCATTCATCTCGTATGGCGGCTCGTCACTCTTGGCGACTTTCATAGCGATTGGCTTCGTACTAGGCGTGCTTCGTCGAGATCCCGCGATCGCGGCCGAGATTCGCGAACGTAAAACGTTGCGGACTGCGAGAGGATAAGCAGATGGCGCATCGCTTCATCGTTGCAGGTGGAGGGACTGCCGGTCATATCGAACCAGCCCTCGCTGTGGCGGATGCCATTATCGAGCGAGACCCTCAATCCACGTGCGAATTTCTGGGTACTGATGGTGGACTAGAAAAACTATTAGTGCCCAAACGTGGATATCAACTTCGCACCATCCCAAAAGTGACGCTCCCTCGCAAAGCCTCAATCACATCAGTCCTTTTCCCGGTTCGACTTTTACGGGCAATCATCAAGACGTTTTCCGAGATTCGAGGGGCATCGGCGCTCATTGGTTTCGGTGGATACGTGTCTGCACCGGCCTACCTCGCAGCACTGATTCAAAGAATTCCTATTGTTATCCACGAAGCGAACGCTAAGCCCGGATGGGCAAATCGAATGGGTCGTCATTTCGCGCGCATCGTTGCCGTTAATTTCGCGGAAGTTCAACGTCAGTGGCCAGGATCCGTCTTAACAGGAATGCCTATTCGTAAGTCACTTGCTGCTATCGCCGGAATGAAAGATAGTTCTAGTTTTCGCAGACTCAACGCAGAGTCGTGGGGATTTGATGCACAGCGTCCAATCGTCGCAATCTTTGGGGGTTCACAAGGATCCGCGCACATCAATAAAGTTGTAGCAGACTACGTAACCCACGGTTGTGATTTCCAGATTGTCCACGCGGTCGGAATCAATAATCCGCTTCCAGAAGCTTTGCCACATTACCAACCCATGCATTACTTCCACGACATGGCAGCGATTTACGGAAGTGCGGATCTATTGATTACACGAAGTGGTGCGGTCACGTGTTCTGAGTTATCTGCGCTTGGTAAGTTCTCGATTCTGATTCCGCTTCCTCACGGTAATGGCGAACAGATAAACAACGCTCAGTCACTTGTTGCCCGGGGTTCGGCCATCATGGTTTCGAATGAAGAATTCTCTTCGAGCTGGATTCGAGAAAATCTTGCTGGCGCAGTTCGTGCCGCTTCTCAAGCTCAACGCGACCCGGATCCCACGAACTTTCACGCAGCAGATCGAATTGCCGAGCTAACGTTGGAGTTGGTGAAGAATTGATGCGCGATTGGAGTAACACCAAGGTTCATTTTGTGGGAATCGGTGGTTCAGGAATGAGCGGAATTGCTCGCATCATGGCGGCACGTGGCGCTTCGGTATCAGGTTCCGATCTTCATGACTCATCGAGCTTGGCGGGACTGAGAACGCTAGGTATTACCGTGCATATTGGCCATGCCGCATCAAATCTTGGCGAAGCATCCTTGGTAGTTCGTTCGAGTGCTATACCCCTTGAGAATGTTGAGATTCACGCTGCGAAAGAGCGTGGAATAACCATTATGGAAAGAGCACAGGCTCTTTCCGAATTGATGATCGGTAAACGCTCAGTCGCGGTCGCTGGAACTCACGGCAAGACAACCACAACTTCGATGTTGACGGTTGCTCTGCAACATTGTGGATTTGATCCTTCATTTTCGATTGGCGCGACGGTTCGAAACTCTGGAACGAATGCCCATCACGGCTCTGGCGACACGTTTATCGTCGAAGCCGATGAATCAGATGGATCTTTTACTGCCTACAAACCCTTGGGTGCAATCATCACAAATATCGAATTGGATCACGTAGACAATTTCAAAAACTTAAGCGAGATTGAAGGGATCTTCCGCGAGTTTGTTCAAACTATCCAACCTCAAGGATTTTTGGTTCTGTGCGCTGACGATCATGGAACACAATCTCTGCTTTCCGAGCTTCGCTCCTCAAACAAAGATGATGTCACGGTCATCACGTATGGTGAAGATGCCCTCTCAGATGTGAAACTTGATCGAATTCATGTAGCGGCAAAAAAATCGTCAGCGCGAGTCGTCTACAAAGGTCGAGTTCTGGGGGAGATGGAACTTTCAATCACAGGCCGCCATAACATCCTCAATGCAGCCGCTGCACTCGCCGCCGCTATCGCACTAGGTGCCAACCCCATGGAAGTTATCGGTGGATTGAAACTCTTCACCGGCGCGCGGCGCAGATTTGAAATCAAAGGGGTTGTTAACGGAATCACCGTGATTGATGACTATGGGCATCATCCAACGGAGATTGCGGCGACATTGGAAGCTGCCCGTATTTTTGCTGGTTCTGGACGTGTTTTCGCAGTCTTCCAACCGCATCGTTACAGCCGCACTCAGGCATTTGCGCCCCAATTTGCCTCCTCACTTTCAGCTGCCGATCACACTTATTTGCTTGAGATTTATCCGGCAAGTGAGAAGCCGATCGTTGGAGTGACATCGAGTTTGATCGCATCGCAAATGGATCCTTCCAAAGTTTCCTATGAGCCATCCATGCCAATCGTGGTTGAAGCGGTTGCAACACATGCTAAAGCTGGCGATCTCATCATCACTTTAGGCGCCGGAGATGTAAGCGCCCTTGGCCCGCTCATCATTCAGACATTAGATGCTCACACAACGCAGAGCTAATTTCACATGAGACGAAAGATCCAGATTCCATTTCGGCTGCCGCCGCTAGCGCTCATCGTAAGCACGACCATTCTTGCGGGATTGGTCTATCTTCTTGGATGGAGTAACACCTTTGTTGTCGAGAAAATTGTGATTCAAACTCAGAACCGGGAAATTTCGCGAGAAGTAAAGGCAAAGCTAGCGCAGAGCCCTGCAGTAGTGAAGAACGGCGATCCTCTTGCCCGTGTTGATCGCAGAGCAATAGCTTCTAGACTTCGTGAATTACTCTGGGTCGAGAACATTCAATTAGATCGTCGCATGTTCGCAGGTGAAGTCCTCATTACCGTCATTCCTCGTGACCCAATCGCTCGAATCACAACTGCAACAAGTGCGACAGTAGAAAGCGTCGGATTTCTCGGAGCGGATTTAGAGATTTTCTATCTACCAAGAACGGCCGTCGATAAGGCGATCTCCTCGGGAGAGACAAACTGGGGAGCAATTCCAGAAGTCAGTTTTCAAGGGGAGTTTCAGGGTGGCGCTGGTGAAACGAGTGACGCCATTCGCCACGATATTAGGACTCTCATTGATACGTTAACCACAGCAGAGTTCACCGTGAAAGAGGTCGTGGCCCAGAGCCCTGGTGAATTGAGCACGAAAGTGGCGAAATCAGAGAAGACTTTGGATATTTATTGGGGAAGTGTCAACGAACTTTCCTTGAAGATTGAAGTTCTGGAACGTTTAATGGCTCTCAAAGAGAATAAACGCGCGCGATATTTCAATCTTTCAAATCCAATTTCGCCGATTGTTAAGTAACGTCCTACAAGTCACCACAAATAAAAGTTTCGTGTCGGTGTTTGCCACAACCATGCACCACGCCTACTTTTGCGCGCACAGTAAAGGGAAACTCTAAGTCTAAAGTTGAGAATTAGGGTTCGAAGAGAGGCGAAAAAGTGGCAACACCACAGAATTATTTAGCAGTCATCAAAGTTGTTGGAATTGGTGGCGGTGGAGTGAATGCAGTAAATCGAATGATTGATGCTGGATTAAAGGGCGTTGAATTCATCGCGATTAATACTGATGCACAAGCGCTTCTCATGAGTGATGCAGATGTGAAACTTGATATCGGCCGCAAACTCACGCGCGGTCTCGGAGCTGGCGCTGCTCCTGAAATTGGAAAGCAAGCAGCTATTGATCACACTGAAGAAATTGAAGAAGTTTTACGCGGCTCTGACATGGTCTTTGTTACTGCGGGCGAGGGTGGCGGAACTGGTACTGGTGGCGCACCTGTCGTTGCGAAAATTGCAAAGGAACTTGGCGCGCTTACTGTTGGTGTAGTTACACGACCATTTAGTTTCGAAGGAAAACGTCGTGCCACGCAAGCCGAAGAGGGAATTGAAAATCTTCGTAAAGAAGTAGACACCTTGATAGTTATCCCAAATGATCGTTTGCTCTCAATCTCTGATCGCTCAATCTCCGCTCCTGAAGCATTTAAGACAGCCGACCAAGTTCTTCTCTCTGGCGTCCAAGGAATCACTGACCTCATCACAACTCCCGGTCTCATTAATCTTGACTTCGCAGATGTTAAGAGCGTGATGGATGGCGCAGGCTCTGCGCTGATGGGAATTGGTTCTGCTCGAGGTGAAGCTCGCGCAACTCGCGCAGCTGAGTTAGCTATTTCTTCTCCACTCCTTGAAGCTTCGATTGATGGGGCCCACGGCGTTCTTCTCTCTATCGCTGGCGGATCGGATCTTGGCCTCTTTGAAATTAGCGAAGCTGCAGAACTCGTTGCCAAGTGCGCGCACCCAGATGCCAACATCATCTTCGGCACCGTCATCGATGATGCGCTCGGTGACGAAGTTCGTGTCACGGTGATTGCGGCTGGTTTCGATGGAGGAGCGCCAAAGAAGATGGCAGTTCCAGTTATTTCTACCGCGACGCTGAATGGTCAAGCAAACCCCATTCCAGCAAATGATCCAATCGCGGTCGCTATGGATGCACCCGCTGCTCCTGCTCGCCGCCGCATTACTTTTGAAGAGCTCGTCAGAGAAGACGAGATTGATATCCCAGACTTCATGAAGTAAAAACTCGCCATGTCGAGGTCGCTATTTACCTCGCGCAATGGCGGTGTCAGCGTTGCGCCGTACGAGAGTCTAAATCTTGCACTTCATGTCGGAGATAGCCCTGAAGTGGTTCTGAGGAATCGGGAGATTCTCGCCACCACATTGGGTATTGCATCATCTGATCTGTACTTCATGAATCAAGTGCATGGAAATGCTGTCGCAGAAATAACGGAAAGCACCCCGTCTTCGTTTCTTCCAACTGTTGATGCACTATTCACAATGGTCTCTGGAAAGTATCTCGTCACCTTGATTGCTTATTGCATACCGTTACTGCTTCGCTCACATCGCGCTGTTGCTGCAGTCCATGTAGGTAGACAAGGCTTAGTGTGTGGCGTCTTTGAAAAGAGCCTCGAGACTTTCAACAGATATGGAATCGCACATTCAGAAATATCGGCTGAACTCGGTCCGTCAATCTGTGGCCAGTGCTATGAGGTGGATGAACAGATGCACCGCGACGTAACGACCCAGATTCCCGCTACCGCTCACAACGCAGCTGCAAGATCCCTCAACATCGAAGCAGGTCTCATCTCGAAGCTTGAGGCCGCTGGAATATCCTGGAAATCAGCAGGACTCTGCACGCTTCACGATCCTGGCTATTTTTCCTATCGTCGCGATGGAGTTACGGGGCGACAAGCAGGAGTTATCTCACTATGAGTGAGGCGCGACATTCACAGATCGCCACATCATTGGCGGATGTGCGCAGTCGCATTCCTGACCATGTGACGTTGATAGTTGTGACCAAGACTTTTCCAGTAAGCGACATTGAAATTCTCTATCAATTAGGGGAGCGGAATTTTGGCGAGAATCGCGATTCTGAAGGCAGCGAGAAATCACTACATCTTCCACAAGACTCTATCTGGCACTTTCAGGGAGCGATCCAGAGCAACAAACTCCGTTCTATTGTGCAATGGAGCGACTACATTCATTCATTAGATGACATTAGCCATGCAACAAAAATCTCGAGCCTTGCCAGTGAAGGAAGTAAGAAACAGAACTGTTTCATTCAGATCAATCTCGATCCAGAGAAAAGCGAGCAATCTCAACGCAGCGGAATCTCTATTCATGAACTGAGTGGCTTCGCAGAAGCGGCTGTAGCCATGACAGGCATCTCAATCGTCGGGGTTATGGGGGTCGGACCGCTTGATTCCGATCCGCGACCAGGATTTGCTCAACTTGAAAAAGCAAGCCATCTGCTACAGAAAACCATTCCCGCCGCCACATATATCTCCGGGGGAATGAGTGGGGATTTCGAGATTGCACTGGAATATGGCGCGACACATGTTCGAGTCGGTAGCTCAATCCTCGGCTCTCGGTAGCCATCACCCTAAAATTTCACCATGTCCAGCGCATTAAGAAGAATGACCAACTACCTTGGCCTCACCGAAGATGACGGAACCACACAAGAGACCGTCGTCGCAAAGCCCAAAGTTGCTCCGGTCAAACGTCCAACCCCAACGTTAAGCGTCGCTCCTCAACTTCCGATTTCAACTCCTTCGCAAGTTCAGGAAGCAGCGCCAATTGATCGCATCGTGACGATCACTCCTCGTTTCTATAGCGAAGCTCGCGCCATCGGCGAGTATTACCGTGAAGGCAATCCAGTCATCATGAATCTCAGTGATATGGAAGAGTCAGAGCGCAAACGTCTCATCGACTTTGCATCCGGACTTGTTTTTGGTCATGCGGGCACAATCGAGCGCGTTACTTCAAAAGTTTTCTTGCTCTCACCACCAAATGTCATGGTGAGTTCAGAAGATAAGACTGCAGCTGCAAACGCCAGTCTTTTCAATCAGAGCTAAAACAACCTCGTGATCAATCTCAGCGATTGGGTGGTTCTTGCCCTCAATCTCTTTCTCATCGCGCTTTTCGCACGCTTGATCTTGGATTATGTTCGAATGTTCCGTCCATCGTGGCGGCCGCGCGGCATCATCCTTCCTATCGCTGAGATTATTTACATGATTACTGACAAACCCTTGGGTTTTGTGCGTCGCTTCATTCCACCACTTCGCATGGGTCCAGTTGCGCTGGATTTATCCTTCATCGTTCTCTTTTTCGGCACCCAAATTGCCATCGCTTTCTTGAGCTAATTCGCTCTCACACTTCTTTCCAACTTCCACAACGCTGACGTAGACTGCTGAGCATGGATCGCTCCGTCGCGTTAAAGCTCGATGAAGAAGATCCACTCCATCACTACAAGAAACAGTTTGTAGTAACTGATCCCGAGATGTGTTATCTCGATGGAAATTCACTGGGCCGATTACCGCATGCCACAGTCAAAGCCATCAACGATTTCCTCACTCATGAATGGGGCCCTGAAGTGGTCACGGGCTGGGGCCATTGGGTAGATGAAGCTCAATCTGCCGGAGATCTCATAGGCCGAAGTGCTCTCGGTGCGGCCGTCGGACAAGTTCTGGCGTGCGACACCACATCCGTAAATTTCTATCAGCTAGCTGCTGCTGCAATTCGAGCTCGTCCGAATCGCAAGACAATCATTATTGATGCCGCAAACTTCCCAACAGATCGCTACATAATGCAGGGCTTGGCCGAACAGCATGGATTAAATCTCATCACAATCGATAATGAAGATGAAGCTATCTCTACCAATGAGCTCATCACTCCTGAATTACTAGCGAAGTACCTCAATGATGATGTTGCTTTGGTTTCACTGGAAGTTGTGCAATACCGATCTGGCGCGCGGCAGAACATCAAAGCTATCAATGACCTCGTAAAGAGCCATGGCGCTTTAATGCTCTGGGATGCCGCTCATGCAGTTGGTTCTGTTGCCATGGACTTCGATGCAAATGGCGTCGACCTCGCCGTTGGCTGCACCTACAAATATGGCAACTCCGGACCTGGCGCCCCCGCGTGGCTCTATGTTTCGAAATCAATGCAGAAAGAATTGCGCGTCCCCATCCAAGGGTGGTTTGCGCAGAGAGACCAATTTGCAATGGGACCGACCTTTGAGCGTGATGATTCCATTCGTGGTTTCCAAATCGCAAGTCCTTCACTCATGGGACTTCGCTGTATCAAATCTGCCTTTTCCATGATTGAAGAAGCTGGCATCGAGAATATTGAAAAGAAAGCAGCACGTGGAACCGCATTGATGATCGAACTTTTTGATGAATGGCTCGCACCTCTTGGATTCACACTCAATACTCCACGTGACGCAAAGCAACGCGGGGGACACATTTCTCTCGTTCATCCCGAAGCAGAGAAGATTGCGATTGCGCTTCGTCAATTTGCAAACGTGATTCCAGATTACCGAGTGCCAAATTCCATTCGCGTCGCAATCTCACCGCTAGC
>JBJTHB010000090.1:0-2614 GCA_046094245.1 Actinomycetota bacterium | reverse complement strand
TACCGCCTATAGGCAAGGAGTAAGTGATCATGGCTTCATCTTCACCAATACAGATTCCCACAGATCGACTTAATGTATTACGTAGATATAACTCAATTGCAGGTGTATTCCACCTAGTCCAAGCGATTGCCATCATTGCGTTATCGAATAGTTTTGCACTTCCAGTATCTGTTTCGTATCTCCAGGATGCGCCAATTCCGGGCGCAAGATTCGAGAATGTAGCCCTCTTTGATTTTCCAATCGCAATAGGTGTTGCACTCTTCTCGTTATTGAGCGCTTTTGCGCATCTCTGGATTGTTGGTCCGGGATTTAAAAGCTATGCAAATGATTTAAGTAATATGAGAAACATTGCGCGCTGGGTGGAGTATGCAATCTCCTCAACAATCATGATTGTCTTGATTACACTTATAAATGGAATATGGAATCTGCTCGCGATTCTCGCGATTGCAGGCTGCAACATTTCGATGATTCTCTTCGGGTGGCTTCAAGAAAAGTACGAAGAACCTGGAAAAGGTGGGTTACTACCATTCTGGTTTGGATGCATTGCCGGAATTGTTCCGTGGATTGCCATGTTTTGGATGCTCTTCTCACCAAAGAGCAGCGCTGAACCTCCCGGATTTGTCTACGGCGTTGTTTTTTCTCTATTTATATTTTTCAATTCTTTTGCTCTTGTGCAATGGCTGCAATATAAGAAAGTCGGCAAGTTTGCAGACTACTTAGTAGGTGAGCGCGCTTACATCACGCTCTCATTTGTGGCTAAATCAGCACTTGCCTGGCAGATCTTCGCTGGAGTACTAGCAACTAGCTCGATTTAGGAGACTTTTAAACTCACGGAAGCGCCGTCAACTCCCCATTTACCTTCCGTGAGAGAAAGTACGTACTCCACAGCGTAGGTATTGGACTCTTTATCGGAAAGCATGAGATTAAAGAGGAACAACTCACCATTCTTCTCGCACGAAAGGATCTGATAATCCTTTATGTTGAGCAACATTGTGTATTGAGAGAGTATTACTGCTGCAAAACTTTCCAAGCTATTAGCACGTCGAAAATCTTCTGATGCATAGGAGTAGGCCTTCTCTGGTGTGGAATCGCTGAATGCTTCAAGTTGACCCTTGATCCACGCCGATCCTTCTTGAAATTCTCTGGTCGAACATGTTGGAGTTGGTTGGACAATTGAGTTCAAATTTGAACTCTCTGGTTTGCTTTCTTCGACTGGCGCGGAACATGAAGTGATCAAGAGCAATGAAGCCAGAGCTAGAACTATCCGTTCCATTGGCCAAGTATGGCTAAGAGTTTCACTTAGCCCAAGAGGGGTCGGAGTTCGACCTTTCGGTTACAAGCAGCAGAGCTCTTCAAAGCCAACTCCTCAGCAATCTCTTTGCTCGGCACATCAATGATCCAAAACCCACTAAAGAATTCTTCTCCAGAGTAGAAGGAGCCCTCAGATCGAAGCTGCGTGTTATTTCTATTGTCAAAGACGATTGCCTTGGAAGGTGCGTCGATTCCGCCAGCGAATACACGGTAACCCAAGTTGACCATCTCGATATTGATTGCATCAATTGCGGAAATCTCTTCAGGAGTATGTGGTGAACGTGTTTGAGTATCGATAACGGATATGACATATCGCATAGAAATGAGAATACAGGATGCCCGCGGTATTCTTGTGGCATGGAGCTGAAAAATAGAACTTCTGCTTGGACCCTTCTTGTTGCGTCCATTTCTGGCTTTTTAGCTTCCTTCATTCTCACTTATGACAAATTCAAAGTTCTGAAGGATTCTGGATATACGCCATCGTGCAACATCAACTCAACTTTGAATTGCAAGAGTGTCATGCTCTCCAAGCAGGCAGAAGTATTCGGTTTTCCAAACTCCCTTATCGGCGTTGCGACATTCGCGATGATGTTGGTTATCGCAGTTGCACTTTTCTTTGGAGTTCGTTTTCCGAAACTTTTCTGGCAACTAGTTCTAGCGGGAACTGCGCTCGCCGTTATCTTCTGCCATTGGCTCGCTTACCAAACCACTTTCATTATTGGAGCGCTCTGACCTAATTGCATGGTGGCCTGGTTCGCAACCCTTCTTGTTCTTTCAGTATCTTTGCGAGAATTGATTCAGTTCAAGCGAGAGACGTTGGTTGATGAAGAGGCCCAATCTGCCACAGAAATAATCCAGAAATGGATGGTTCCGTTCCATATATTTTGGGCTGCTTTGCTTATTGGCTCCGCATTCCTCGGCGTTTGAAAACTGATTATCCGTATGTCGACGCGGGTGTTGATTACAGGATTTGAACCATTTGGAAATTCAAAGCTCAATCCTTCAGCATTACTTGTAGAGAGATTAGACAAGGAAAGAATTCCTGGAGTGGAACTTCATTCGATCGTTCTACCAGTTGAATTTGATCGATCAGTCCAAATTCTCTTGCAGAAGATTGAGGAATGCAGGCCAGATTTTGTTGTTTCCTTTGGTCAAGCCGAAGGAAGAACTGGAATTACTCCAGAGAAAGTTGCAATTAACTTTGATGATGCACGGATTCCCGATAATACAGGTGACCAAAGAAAGAACAAGAAAATCGACGAGAACGGCCCCGACGCGTATTTCTCAACGCTGCCAGTTGAAA
>JBJTHB010000089.1:0-15031 GCA_046094245.1 Actinomycetota bacterium | reverse complement strand
TCTGTCATCGTTGGAATTCGCCCAGAAGGTTTCACGCCCTCCAGCAAGGGATTCGATGTGCAAGTTGAAGTAGTGGAAGAGCTTGGCGCTGATGCGTTCGTCTATGGCAAGCCTGTGGACTCTGCCCTTAAGTTTGCAAATGCCAGCGATGAAGGTGCGCAGGTCATTGTTCGTTGGGATCCCAAGAATCCACCGAAGTCTGGCCAAACTGTCACAGTTTCAGCGAAGGCAGATGGAATTCACCTCTTCAATGTTGCTGATGGAAAGCGTTTGAATTAACTGAGAAGTAACGAAAAAGCCCCCGAGAAAATCGGGGGCTTTTTCATTTGAAGCTTTCTATTTCATCGCTTTTTGTAGGTTCTCATCGATTGCTGCAAGGAACTCTTGGGTATTGAGCCATGGAGCATCATTGCTGATGAGCAAAGCAAGGTCTTTGGTCATCTTGCCGCTTTCGACGGTTTCGATGCAGACGCGTTCCAGAGCGCTTGCAAACTTTGCGACGTCAGGAGTGTTGTCGAGTTTCGCTCGATGTTGTAGACCTTGTGTCCACGCAAAGATCGAAGCAATCGGATTTGTGGATGTTGCTTTGCCTGCTTGGTGATCACGATAGTGACGTGTGACTGTTCCGTGAGCAGCTTCTGCTTCGACGGTACGTCCATCTGGCGACATCAAGACTGAGGTCATCAAACCAAGTGAGCCATAACCTTGGGCGACGGTATCTGATTGAACATCGCCATCGTAGTTCTTACATGCCCAGATATATCCACCTTCCCAACGAAGTGAGGTCGCAACCATGTCGTCAATCAAGCGATGGTCATATTCCAAACCGAGTTTGTCGAACTCAGCTTTGAATTCCTTCTCGAATACTTCGGCGAAGATATCTTTGAAGCGACCGTCGTATGCCTTCAAGATCGTATTCTTGGTAGAGAGATATACCGGATACTTTCGCGCAATTCCATAGTTGAAGGATGCGCGAGCAAAATCGCGGATTGAATCGTCGAGGTTATACATCGCCATCGCAACGCCAGAGGATTTGAAGTCAAAAACATTGAACTCCATCGGTGCCGAACCATCGGCGGGTGTGAAAGTTACAGTCAACTTTCCAGCGCCTGGAACTTTGAAATCTGTGGCGCGGTATTGGTCTCCGAATGCATGGCGGCCGATAACGATTGGCTTGCTCCAATGAGGAACTAACCTCGGGACATTCTTGATAATGATTGGCTCGCGGAAGATGACGCCGCCCAAGATATTGCGGATTGTTCCGTTTGGTGACTTCCACATGTGCTTGAGATTGAACTCTTTGACGCGAGCTTCATCTGGAGTAATAGTTGCGCACTTCACGCCGACGCCATGTTTCTGGATGGCATGCGCGCTATCGATTGTTACCTGATCATCGGTGGCATCACGATACTGAATGCCTAGGTCGTAGTACTCAAGGTTGATATCGAGATAAGGAAGGATTAACTGCTTCTTGATGAAATCCCAAATGATGCGGGTCATTTCATCGCCGTCGAGTTCGACAACCGTTCCTTGTACTTTGATCTTGCTCATCTATCTACCTTTCGGGTTCGACCTTCTTTATAGATCCTTCACATCTGCTTGCTTGGAGCGCACTGCTTCGGCAGCAACCTTCAACTCTTCTAATTCAGAAGCAGTGAGATTGCCTTCAACAACTTTCTTGATTCCCGTACGACCAATCTCAGCCTCTACGCCGAGATAGACGCCGGAAATTCCATACTCGCCCTCAACCCAAGCACAGACCGGCATAACTTCGCCAGTGTCTTTGATGACAGCGCGCGCCATACGAGCAGCTGCAGCCGAAGGTGCGTAATAAGCAGAACCAGTCTTCAAGAGAGCGACAACTTCGGCGCCACCGTTGCGTGTCCGCGTCACTAACTCTTCGATTTCAGCAGCGCTGAGTTTTTCTGATAGCGGCTTTCCATCAACAGTGCAACGACTTGGAACTGGAACCATGGTGTCACCGTGGCTACCAAGAGTTAACGTCTTGACTGAAGCCACAGGAACATTGAGCTTTTCAGCAACAAAGTGTGTGAAGCGAGCAGTGTCAAGCATTCCGGCTTGGCCCATAACGCGATGATGTGGGAACTTAGAGGCGATTTGAGCAAGAGCTGTCATCTCATCAAGTGGATTTGATACGACAATCAAGACTGCATTTGGTGAATGCTTCGCAATATTTTCTGCAACACCGCGAACGATGCCAGCATTAACACCAATCAAGTCCATACGACTCATGCCTGGTTTGCGTGGCAAACCAGCGGTGATGACAACAACATCTGAATTAGCAGTAGCTTCATAACCTTTGCCATCTGCAGTCGTGGTTGCACCAACGAGTTTTGTCTCAAAACCTTCGATCGATCGCGACTGATTGATATCCAGGGCGAGACCTTCAGGTTTTCCTTCAACGATATCGGTGAGAACTACGGTTTCGAATATGTCATATTCGGCCAAGCGGAGCGCAGTGGTTGAGCCGTAGAAACCAGCGCCGACAACGGTAACTTTTCCAGATCTACTCATGGCGCGAAACCTACCTTCTAGCGTCGGGGCAGCGCCAATGCGATTGTTATCAGGGACACAATCAAGGCAACGGGAACTACCCGCTCAATCATGCGCATACCTTTGAAATCTGGCGCGACGAAGAGAGCCATCGCCACAGCAATCACAATCGCTCCGTATCGGACAGTCACGAGCGCTCCAAGCGCTATGCCTGACATGGCAAGAAGATAGGAAACTCGTTTCACAATCATCGTTCTGCTAGCTCAACGAGATTCTGGAGCAACATCGCCCTCGTCATTGGTCCGACTCCGCCGGGCATCGGTGAATAAGCCGAAGCTACCGCTGCAACATCTGGATGAAGATCACCACGAAGTCCATCACTTGTTCGCGTGATTCCAACATCGACTGCAACAGCTCCGGGCTTGATCATCGCAGCTCGAAGAAAATGCGCTTTCCCGAGCGCTGCGATCACAATATCTGCGCGCTTGGTATGTGCCAAGAGATCTCTAGTTCCCGTATGAACGATGGTGACTGTTGCATTCACTTCTCGGTGCGAGAGAAGTAGTGACAATGGACGCCCGACTGTTACTCCGCGACCGATGATGGTGACATCTTTTCCAGCCCATGAGATGTTGTTTCGTTCTAACAGTTCAACGATTGCACGTGGTGTACACGGTCTTGGCGCAGCTTGGCCCAGCACCAGTTTCCCAAGATTGCTGGGATGTAATCCATCAGCATCTTTTGCTGGATCAATTGCTTCCAAAATTAGATTCGCATCAATCTGGGAGGGAAGTGGAAGTTGGACGATATATCCCGTGCATTCAGACGCAGAATTGAGTTCGGAAATTGCTGACAGCAGATCTTTCTGCGATGCACTTTCTGGAAGTTCAATGCGGATGGAATTGATACCAATTTCTGCACAGTCTCGATGTTTGCCTGCGACATAAGCATGAGATCCAGCATCAGCTCCCACCAGAATTGTGCCGAGTCCTGGTTGAGCCTTTAACGCAGCAACGCGGTTCTTTAACTCCGATTTGATTGTGGAGGCGCACTTCTTTCCATCAAGTATGAGCGCTGCCATGCTGAGTAGTCTAAATCGTCAGCACGACTAATGTGAAAAATGACGAATACCCGTGAGATAAAGGGAAATTCCCGCGCTCTGCGCAGCTGCTATCACCAGATCATCTTTGATACTTCCGCCAGGTTGGACTACCGCCGTAATTCCGGCATCAATAAGTACCAAGAGCGCATCAGGAAACGGGAAGAAAGCATCACTTGCTGCGACGCTTCCTCGCACTTTTGTCGGCTGATGCTTGAGTGCATTTGTTACCGCAGCCAGCGCCGCATCAAGGCGATTAACATTTCCAGCGCCTATTCCAATTGTTGCGCCGCTATTTGCAACCACAATCGCATTGCTTCGAGAGCGTGCCACGACTTTCCAAGCAAAGTGCAGATCGGCAAGAGTCTCCGCTGAAACCTGTGGTCCAGCTACCAAGGTCCAGTTTTCCGGTTGGTCCGCGGACGCAACAACTGAATCTGATGTTTGCAGAAGATAGCCGCCATTGATTGAGATGACATCGAGCGACTGTCCTGAATCGTAAGAGATCGCCAAGATGCGAAGATTGGGCTTACTTGCAAAAGTGTCCAGTGCTTGTTGAGTGAAAGATTGCGCAACTACAACTTCGGTGAAATTCTCGATTATTGCCGCAGCACACGGTGCATCAACTTCATGATTCAAAGCGACTACACCACCGAAGGCAGATATGGGATCAGATTCGAGCGCTGACTTATATGCGGCCTGCGCAGATTCCCCGAGTGCGACTCCGGTAGGAATACCATGCTTGATAATCACCGCTGAGCGAGGGTTTTCTTGTGCAATTAACCATGCAGCATCGGCATCCTGATAATTGTTAAATGACATTTCTTTGCCTTGGATGACTCGCGCACCTGCGACACCATGGCCAGCAAATCTTGTGAGCAACGTTGCGCTCTGTTGGGAATTCTCACCGTATCGCAATGTAGTACCGCTCTTGGCTGCAAGAGCTAAGTCATATTCGGCCGTCAGTATCAATGCTTCATGAGCCCACTGATTTCTTTGCTCGCGCGAAGTGCCCGTTGGTAGAGATTCCTCTAATGAAGAGTATTGACGAGGGTGAGTGACGACCGAGACGAATTCGGCGTTCTTTGCTGCCGCTCGTATAAGCGCTGGCCCACCTATGTCGAAACCGAGCGCCGGATAGAGATTGACGATGACTGCATCAATCGCAGGGCACAAGTTCAATTCGCTCATTTCTGTTGGGTCATCCCGATTAGCCAAGATTGCAGCGTGAATCTCCGGATGAAGAGTTTTTACTTTCCCGCCTAAGAGTTCTGGGTTACCAGTAATTTCACTAACTTTTTTAACTGGCAACGAATTCTCATTTAAGTATTTTGCGGTGCCATCGCTGGCAATAATGTCAACGCCGTTGGCAATCAATGCACGCGCTAATTCAAGTATTCCCGTCCGATCCGAGACCGAGATCAGCGCATTACGAATTTTGCGATGGGGCATTTCTAGACTCTTTGATCTTGTCAATCAGAATTGGGATGTAGATGAAGAGAGCGGCGCCAGCTGCAAGTTCGATTCCAAGGAGAATCGGCATTAACCACCATTGTGGACCAACGGAGGAGAGATTTGAGGACAACAACTCACCACTAGACGCGCGAGCGAAAATCAGTGAAAGTGCAATCACAAATCCGAGTGTTGCGATGAGAAAGCGATTGAACTCAGTGCGATCGGAGTATGCACGAGAACCATATTTTGCAATAAGAGCACCGATGCCCATCAGGCCAAAAATAAGCATGACGAGATACGGATGAGGATTAACAGGTAGACCGCCCAGAAGTGGGATCGCAGGAATCTCATCAATCCGATGAACAAATGGATTAAGCCACGAACCAGAACCGATAACTACCCCGCTGCCAGCCACATAACTCAACGCAGCAACCGCAAAATTTGGCAGATAGAGAATTTGAACCGTTAAGAATGCTAAGCCGCCGAAGATTCCTGGCTCAATTACCTGAGTGAGCTGCAAGATAGTTGTGAAATGGAATGCAAGCGATGCGGCGAATATCAGCGCGCCAAAACCGATCATCACAATCATCGCAATCCATGCGACTTTCAACCCTCGCTGCCACGGATAAATCAATCGATGATCCGGAAGAAGATTGCTGGCGATAAATCCTGAGACCGCTGAAACGAGAAAGAGAATTGGAAAGACCAAGTAGAAAGGCGCGGAAACAGTGGAGCCTGTGGCCGCAAAGGAAAGAAGAGTTCCACAGAGCGAGTACATCAGAGCCAGAGAGAACACAACAGAACGTTTGTCGCGCAACGTTGAAAGTTCTCGCTCTTCTGCAAGCCGTTTAATTGCGCTCTTTATCGCAAAAAATGGAATGAGTAACGCGCCAATCGGAAAAAACGTGAGAGCGCCGGAGATGGTTTCATTCGAGAATGAGAGATTTAACGGCACATGATGAGCAATCAGGTAGAACCAGATTGCAGCTCGCAAGGGATCTGCAGTGTTGCCTGTGGAACTTCCAGCTGTCGCCCATGCAACTAATGAGAGAAATGAGATGGGAAGAAGAATCAGTGTTGTGCTTCGAACTGCTTGTTTCACACTTACAAGCAGTAAAGCAGGCATGTTCTTCCTTTAGCCCTTGAGGATTGAACGAAGAAGTTGTGCGGTCTCACTAGGAGTTTTTCCGACGCGAACGCCAGCTGCCTCCAACGCTACTTTCTTGGCCTCTGCAGTACCTGAGGAGCCCGAGACAATCGCACCAGCATGTCCCATCGTCTTTCCTTCAGGAGCAGTAAAACCAGCGACATAACCAACGACCGGCTTCGTTACATGTTCTTTGATGAACGAAGCGGCGCGTTCTTCCGCATCGCCACCAATTTCACCAATCATCACAATGGCCTCAGTTTCTGGATCGTCTTGGAAAGCTTTTAAGCAATCGATGTGTGTAGTGCCAATGACAGGATCTCCACCAATTCCGACAGCGGTGGTGAATCCGATATCGCGGAGTTCATACATCATCTGATACGTCAATGTTCCTGATTTTGAGACCAAACCAATTTTTCCGGAGCCCGTAATGTCTGCAGGAGTAATTCCAATATTCGATTTGCCTGGGCTAATGAGTCCTGGGCAATTCGGCCCAATGATGCGCGATTTTCCAATCTTCTGGGCATACGCAAAGAAGCTAGCGGTGTCGTGAACCGGGATACCTTCGGTAATAACCACAATTAATGGCACGTGTGCATCAATCGCATCTACAACCGCGCTCTTTGCGAACTTTGGTGGGACGAAGATGACAGATGCATTTGCGCCGGTGGCGGCAACCGCTTCCGAGACAGTATTGAAAACTGGCAGCGATTGACCTTCGATCTCAACGACTTGGCCACCTTTGCCGGGCGTAACGCCGCCAACAATCTTCGTGCCGCTAGCGATCATGCGACGTGTGTGCTTGGTTCCTTCAGAACCAGTCATGCCTTGGACGATGACTTTTGTGTTTTCATTGAGGAAAATCGCCACGATTATTTTGCCGCCAATTCTGCAGCGCGAGCGGCTGCTCCATCCATGGTGTCGAGTTGTTGGACGAGCGGGTGATTCGCTTCGTTCAAGATTCGACGACCTTCATTCACATTGTTTCCATCAAGACGCACAACGATTGGCTTCGTAGCTTTATCCCCCAACATTGCGAGCGCTTGAACGATTCCATTCGCAACTGCGTCACATGCAGTAATGCCGCCGAACACATTGACGAAGACAGATTTCACGGCTGGGTCACCAAGAATGATGGAGAGTCCATCGGCCATAACTTGGGCGGATGCGCCGCCACCGATATCTAGGAAGTTCGCTGGCTTAACACCGCCAAACTTCTCACCTGCATACGCAACTACATCGAGTGTGCTCATAACAAGACCTGCGCCATTTCCAATCACGCCAACTTCGCCATCAAGCTTGACGTAATTAAGGTCTTTCTCTTTAGCGAGAGCCTCCAAAGGATTGGTGGCAGCGTGATCGATCAAGGATTCATGATCTGGATGACGGAATGATGCGTTGTCATCAAGAGTGACTTTTCCATCAAGAGCAATGATTCTTCCATCGGCAGTCTTCACAAGTGGATTAACTTCAACCAGAGTGGCATCTGATGATTGGAAAGTCTTCCATAGCGTCACAAGGACATCAGCAACGCCCTTTTCAACGTCTGCGGGAAATCCGCCTTTACGGACGATATCGAGGGCTTTATTTTGAGAGATACCATCATTGGGATCGATATGAACTTTCGCTAATTTCTCTGGAGTTTTATGTGCAACTTCTTCGATATCCATTCCTCCAGATACCGAAGCCATCACAAGAAATGAACGAGCAGCTCGATCAAGAAGTATCGCCAAGTAATACTCGCTTTCTATCGGAGCAGCGGCGGCGATCATCACTTTGTGAACGGTGTGACCTTTAATATCCATGCCAAGGATGGCTTTGGCCTTTTCAAATGCATCCGTTGGACTTTCAGCGAGTTTTACTCCGCCAGCTTTTCCGCGGCCACCGATCTTGACCTGCGCTTTGACGACTACTTTCCCGCCGATTCGCTCCGCTGCTTCTTGTGCTTGCTGTGGAGTTGTGGCTACCGCTCCTGCGAGGACTGGGACTCCATGTGCTTCGAAAAGATCGCGCGCTTGATATTCAAAGAGATCCATGGGTCATAACTTATCTACTGGTGCATATCGGAGCAACAAACGCTTATCGCCATAGCTGCCGAAATTGATTGTGGCTTCGGCCTTATCGCCTGAACCTGAGACTGCAATCACAGTGCCTAATCCAAAGGTGTCATGCGATACGCGATCGCCAATATTGAGTTGCAATGTAGTGGATTGTTTGCCGGTTGCCTTGGGCAATGGCGGTGGTGCAAATTTCTTCCGTGTAATTGGCGGAGTGATGAAACCACTCTCGCTCTTGTTCCAATCAATCAAATTTTCCGGAACCTCATCAAGAAAACGTGAAGGCGGGTTGTAATTAGGTGCACCCCATGAGGATCGATATTCGGAACGCGATAAATACAATCTCTGTCGCGCACGAGTGAGCCCTACATAAGCCAGTCGACGCTCTTCTTCCAACTCTTTCTTCTCACCTAGGGTGCGCGAATGCGGGAAAACTCCCTCTTCCATACCGGTGAGAAAGACAGTTGGGAATTCCAGCCCTTTTGCAGTATGTAACGTCATAAGAGTTACCACTCCACCATGATCTTCCCCTTCAGGAATTTCATCTGCGTCTGCGACAAGTGCAACATCTTCGAGAAAACCAGCGAGGGAAATCTCCTCACCTTCATCAACTTCTCGTTCTTCATACTCTTCGGCGACCGCGACTAGCTCTTCAAGGTTCTCGACTCTTACTTCATCTTGTGGGTCGTGGCTATCGCGCAATTCATCAAGCAAGCCTGATTGTTCGAGAGCTGCGGCAGCGATAGTTGAAGGCGGACGCTTTGCTTCTACGAGAACTCGTAACGCACTGATCATCGCCACGCATTGTGAAATGGATGCTGATGTTTTTGGGGTAAGTCCTGCTTCGCTGGCTCGATTGAGAGCTGGCCAGAAACCAATACCCTCGCGCTTTGCGAGGTCATCGATATTGTCAATCGCTCGATCGCCGATTCCTCGTTTAGGGGTATTGATAACACGACGCATGGAAACTTCATCATCTGGATTCACGATTACTCGCAAATATGCGAGCAGATCCTTCACCTCTTTACGTTCATAGAATCGGACACCGCCTACTACTTTGTAGGGAATTGTGGCGCGCATGAACACTTCTTCAAATACACGGGATTGAGCATTTGTCCGATAGAAAATCGCTGTATCGCCAAAATTCGATACACCCTCTCTTTGGAGGCGGAAGAGTTCATCGCGAACAAATTCGGCTTCATGATGCTCATTCTCAGCTACAAAGCCAGTCAACTTTGCGCCACTTCCAGCATCAGACCACAAGTTCTTCTCTTTGCGTGCTTCGTTTAAAGAAATAACAGCGTTGGCTGCGCTCAAGATGTTCTGGGTCGAACGGTAATTCTGTTCGAGCAAGATAGTGGTGGCGTCGGGATAGTCCTCTTCGAATTGCATGATGTTGCGGATGGTGGCCCCGCGAAAACCGTAGATAGATTGGTCTGCATCTCCAACTACGCATAATTCAGCCGCAGGAATCCCTTCTCGATCCATTCCTACTAATTCGCGAATCAAGATGTATTGGGCATGGTTAGTGTCTTGGTACTCATCGACCATGATGTGTCGGAAACGATGGCGATAACGAGCCCGAGCCTCAGGGAACTTTTGGAGAACTTCGACGGTCTTCATGATCAGATCATCGAAGTCCATCGCATTAGCGGATGTAAGCCGTTGTTGATAGATGGCATACACCTCTGCGACTACTTCTTCAAAGCTGTTCTGGGTTGCATTTCGATAATCAGCAGGTCCAAGTAATTCATTTTTTGCATTTGAAATTACGGATGCGACACCTCGTGGGTTGTAGCGCTTAGGGTCAAGGTTGAGATCACGCATAACGAGAGTTACGAGTCGCAAACTATCTGCTTGATCGTAAATGGAGAAAGTGGGCGAAAAACCTAAACGAACTGCTTCTTGGCGCAAGATTCGAACACAGGCTGAATGGAAAGTAGAGACCCACATGATCTTTGCGCGATTTCCGACTAATTCGGAGACACGTTCCTTCATCTCACCAGCGGCCTTGTTTGTGAAGGTAATTGCAAGGATTTCAAATGGTTGGACTCCACGTTCTGCCATCAAATATGCGATGCGACGAGTTAGAACTCTTGTCTTACCTGAACCTGCTCCAGCGACGACTAGTAATGGTCCGCCAGCGTGAGTTACGGCTGCGCTTTGTTGGGGATTCAAGCCTTCGAGAAGTGATTGAGAAGGCCGCGAAGACATGATGCGAAGTCTAGGATAGCCCGGTGACTCCGCTCGACGATTCAGAAATCAAGCGCGTACTTGTGGTGATGGCGCATCCCGATGATTGCGATTTTGGCGCGGGCGGCACTATCGCACATTGGACTGCTCGAGGAATCCACGTTTCTTACTGCATCATCACCAATGGTGATCAAGGCGGCGAAGAATCTGGAATTCCGCTCGAAGAAATGGCGGCAGTACGTCAAAAAGAACAACGCGATGCCGGCAAAGCGTTAGGCGTAGATGACATTACCTATTTGAATTATCGCGACGGTTGGCTAGCGCCATCTATGGAACTTCGTAAAGATATTGTGAAAGCTATCCGAATTGCGAAACCTGATCGCATGGTCGTTCAATCTCCAGAACGTAATTATGAGCGAGTGTTCGCAAGTCATCCCGATCATCTCGCGGCCGGTGAGACTGCAGTACAAGCTGTCTATCCGGATGCTCGCAACCCTTTTGCTTTCACTGATCTGAAGGATGCAGGATTTGAGCCGTGGAGAGTGCGCGAAGTGTGGATGACAGGTTCACCGAATCCGAATCACTTCGTCGACATCACTGAAACTTTCCCAAAGAAGATTGCAGCGCTTCACGCGCATGTCAGCCAGACCGCCCACAATAAAGAGTTAGAGAAAATGGTGCGCGAATGGGGCGAACGGAACGCTCAAGCACATGGGCTAGCTGAAGGCAGGATTGCGGAAATATTCCAGGTGATGAATACCAATTAGTTGTTGGTACGCGCTTCGTTTATGGAAATCGTGCGAAGCGGAGCGCCATCAACGCCACCATTTTTCACGCCACCTTCGGCGATAAATTTCACGATATCAAGGCCAGCAACAATCCGTCCCCATATTGAGTAATTAGGACCAAGGGTGGTGTTTTTGTAGACCAAGAAGAACTGGCTGCCGTTCGTGCCTGGGCCAGAGTTTGCCATTGCGACTGTTCCTTCCGGGTAATTGTTCTCCCCCGCTAATGGCAGATTCTCATCTCGATATCGAAAATCTGGTCCACCTGTTCCAGTTGCAGTTGGATCGCCACATTGAAGAACGAAAATTCCTTCGGTAGTGAGTCGATGACAAAGAGTGTCATCAAAGAAACCATTACGCGCCAGAGTGGTCATCACAGTCACAGTAACTGGAGCCTGACGCGAAAGCGTTTGAATTACGATGTCACCACAATTAGTTTGAAGAGTGATGGTTCTTGGAAAACGTTTGAGGATTGAATTTGGCGGAGCTACTCGGACTGGATTTTGCGCCACTGCTTTTGTGACCTTGCAGCGAATCTTCTCGGACTTCTTGTTACTTGCAGTTGTTGACTTTGGTTTTGGCGATTCAGCTTGGGCAGTAATCGGCGGAGTCACGAATAAAGAGACACAGAACAGCGCTATGACAAGTACAGTTTTTCTGCGCACCTTATTCTCCTTTCGCACTTCTACTCCCACTCGATTGTTGCTGGCGGTTTTGAGGTGACATCGAGCGTTACTCGATTCACTTCTCTTACCTCGTTTGTGATGCGATTCGAGATTTTCGCCAAGACCTCATAAGGAATTCGCGACCAATCTGCAGTCATCGCATCTTCGCTTGAGACTGGGCGGAGGACAATCGGATGGCCATATGTTCGGCCATCTCCTTGTACCCCAACACTTCGTACATCAGCGAGCAATACAACGGGGCATTGCCAGATCTCTCGATCGAGACCTGCTAAGTGTAATTCTTCGCGAGCGATGAAGTCGGCTCGTCGAAGAACTTTAAGTCTTTCTTCAGTAACTTCCCCGACTATTCGAATCGCAAGACCTGGTCCTGGGAATGGCTGACGCCAGACAATCGGTTCTGGAAGACCTAGTGACATACCAACTTCGCGTACTTCATCTTTAAATAGAGAGCGAAGTGGTTCGATGAGAGTAAATTCCAAATCCTCAGGTAACCCACCAACATTGTGATGCGATTTGATATTCGCAGTTCCGGTCCCGCCACCTGATTCGACGACATCGGGATACAAAGTGCCTTGCACTAAGAATTCAACTTTCTTTTCACGTGAGATCTTGGCAGCTGATTCTTCAAAGGTTCGGATGAATTCTCGCCCGATAATCTTTCGCTTTTCTTCAGGATCATTGATGCCTTTGAGGGCAGATAGAAACTTCTCACGGGCATCCACGACCATGAGGTTGACTCCCGTTGCGGCCACGAAATCTCGCTCAACTTGTTCGGCTTCTCCTTCACGCAATAATCCGTGATTAACGAAGACGCAGGTAAGTTGTGAGCCAATAGCGCGCTGCACGAGCGCTGCTGCTACCGCAGAATCAACGCCACCGGAGAGACCGCAGATAACTGCTTTATTGCCCACTGCAGATTTGATGTTGATGATCTCATTTTCGATGATGTTCTCGGAAGTCCACGTCGGTTTGCATTTAACAATATCGATTAACCATCGACGCAGAATCTCTTGGCCATTGTCACTATGAAGTACCTCGGGATGGAATTGAACACCAGCCAGAAGTCCACTTTCATTTTCGAATGCTGCGACATGGGTATCAGTCGTGTTGCCGATAACGTGAAAACCTTGGGGCGCGCTTGTGACGCTATCTCCATGACTCATCCAGACATCAAAGTTGGAATCTAAATCTTTAAATAGCCGAGAGGAAGGATCGGCGTTGAATCGCGTGCGGCCAAACTCGGACTTACCTGTCTTTGCAACGACTCCCCCGAGTGATTGGGCCATTGCTTGGAATCCATAACAAATTCCAAAGATCGGGATTCCGGAATCGAAAAGTTTGGGATCAATAGTCGGTGCTTGTGGCGCATATACCGATGACGGTCCGCCCGAAAGAATGATCGCGCGTGGATTACGAGCTAACAACTCATCAACAGAGAGCGTCGAGGGGACAATCTCACTATAGACATTGGCTTGTCGAACACGACGTGCAATGAGTTGGGCATATTGCGCACCAAAATCAACGACGAGAACATGGTTACTGCGCTGCAAGGAGTGGCCTTACGCTCGATTGAGAACGACTTCGACGCGTTGGAACTCTTTTAAATCTGAGTAACCGCAAGTAGCCATCGCGCGGCGGAGTGCTCCAAAAAGATTCATGGAGCCATCAGCTGCATGCGATGGTCCGAGCAAGATTTCACTCAAACTTCCCGCAGTACTGACGTGAACACGGGCGCCGCGAGGAACTTCTGGATGATGCGCTTCTGAACCCCAGTGCCAACCGCGTCCTGGCGCTTCTTCTGCGCGCGCGAGTGGCGAACCCAGCATCACGGCATCAGCGCCGCATGCAATTGCTTTTGCGATGTCGCCGCTCTTACCTACAGAACCATCAGCAATAACATGAACATAACGACCACCCGATTCATCAAGATATTCGCGACGTGCAGAAGCAACATCAGCAACAGCGGTAGCCATCGGAACTGAGATTCCCAAAACTTGGCGCGTAGTGTGCGCAGCTCCGCCACCAAAACCTACAAGCACACCCGCAGCGCCAGCGCGCATGAGATGAAGCGCACTTTGGGCGGTAGCAGATCCGCCAACAATGACAGGAACATCAAGTTCATAGATGAACTTCTTAAGATTCAACGGTTCTTGATTCTTTGAGACATGTTCTGCACTTACCGTTGTTCCGCGAATGACGAAAATATCAACGCCTGCATCGATGACAGTCTTGTGGAATTCTGCAGTTCGTTGTGGGGATAGCGCGCCCGCAACGGTCACACCCGCAGCGCGGATCTCTGCGATTCTCTCTTTGATCAATTCAGGACGAATGGGGGCTTTATAAAGTTCCTGCATGCGTCGCGTTGCCTGATCAGCGGGAATAGAGGAGATTTCACCAAGTTGAATCTTGGGATTCTCATAGCGCGTCCACAGTCCTTCGAGGTTGAGAACGCCTAATCCCCCAAGCTTTCCAATGGCAATCGCAGTTTCGGGAGAAACAACGGAATCCATCGGCGCTGCCAGCAATGGCATCTCAAACTTATACGCATCGATCTGCCATGAGATCGATACCTCATTAGGCTCGCGAGTACGACGTGACGGGACAATCGAAATATCGTCGAAAGAATAGGCTGTGCGGGCTCTTTTACCCGGCGAAATCTCGATATCAACCATCATCGACTCCGGTAGTAGTTAGGCGCATCAGCTACATCAAGTACATCGTGAGGATGACTCTCTTGGAGCCCAGCGGAGGTGATTTGTATGAGTCTGCCGCGTCTTTGTAACGCAGAAATATTCTCAGCGCCGGCATATCCCATTCCCGATCGAAGACCGCCAACGAGCTGGTGCACTACTTCCGAAATCGGTCCACGATAAGCCACTTTTCCTTCAATTCCTTCCGGAACCAATTTATCTTCAGCAAGAACATCGTCTTGCATGTAACGATCCTTCGAGTACGACTTCTTCGTGCCACGACTCTGCATGGCGCTCAGTGATCCCATACCGCGATAAGTCTTGAACTTTTTTCCATCAATTTCAACTAATTCACCGGGAGACTCTTCACATCCTGCAAGGAGTGAACCGAGCATTACTGTGTCG
>JBJTHB010000088.1:0-2812 GCA_046094245.1 Actinomycetota bacterium | reverse complement strand
CTTCTACGATAAGAAAAATCAGTCTCTCCTTGTCGGCAACAAAATCAATCGCTCCTTGCGGAATTTCCGCTCTAAAAGCTGAAGAAATTTTCGCCGACAACCTCTTAATCTATTCAAAATCTCGATGAGTGTTCGGAGTTATCTCAAGAAGAGTTGCCAGGGCAACGCGAAGGGCGACAGCCTCTGACTCGGTGAAATTTCGGGGTGTATCGAGATTTTGCGGATCTCTGACAACGACGAAACCGTCATCGAAGGAGATGTCAATCAACTCTAGTGGAGTGTAACCCGGTAATCCACACATAAAGAGCAGATTGAGATCTTTCAACATCTCTTCGGAGGTAACAGAGAATTCGGCTGCAAGTGCGTTGATAGACATTCCAGGGTTATGAAGTATGAATGGAACGAGGTCGAGCAAACGCAGCGCTCTAAGCGTGGCATTTTCAGCCATGGTTCACCTGCGCTCTTCGCAGCCCCGTAACCACACGCTCTCGAAGTTCTGAGGGAGAAAGAATGACCAATACATCCGAGAACCAGAGCGCTTCATGTGTTGCTGAATCCAAGGTGTCGGCCTGGTAATGAACAGAATCCCATTCCGTGCTCCACTTCTCATCTTCAACGGAGAGAATGGATGTTGCCCTGCTTCGTATCTGATTTCCGCTGCCTTTTCTTACCCACGCCTCAATATCTATCTGACTTTTTCCGTACATAACAAGGTAATCGCGGACATCGAAGTCTTGGGGAATCTCATAGCTCGCACGCTTTGAGGAAATCTCCACTCGAGAGACGATGCGAGTCAACTTAAAAACTCGAATATCTTTGCGGTCAAGATCCTCTCCGACAAGATACCAGGCGCCATGCCAACCACTTAAGCCAAGTGGATTGACTCGACGAGCTTGTGCATCCTTTTCGTTCGGTTTGAGATATTCAAAAGTGACTGCACTTCGCGATGCTAAAGCTCGAGAGAGTTCAACCAAACCTTCTGCAGACAGGTAATCATCACTCCTTGGCAGTTCCCCACCTAAAGTGTTATCTGCAATTCCACCAATTCGGCGCCGTGCACTTGAAGCGACGCTGCTGAATTCCGATTCTGACCACATTCCAAGGGCAGTTCCAATAATCGATAACTCATCAGCGTCGAATGAATCGATAGGGAGTTGAAATTTCTCCGGCTTTATCCGGTATCCGGGTTCATCCTCAAAAAGTGGATCGTGGGAAGCAACTTCAATCTCTATACCCATAGATCGCAAGTCATCTTTATCGCGTTCGAACATTCGCTCTTTAGTCTCTTGGCTGCCGGTATAGCCCGCTACCTTGCGGAAGATCTCGGTCTTTTGCAAATATCTAGAGCTAGCAAGAAGCGCCATGGTGAGATTCACGAGTCTCTCCGTTTTGGCGCTTGACATGGGGCGAGATTAGCGCGGAAGATGCTTAGAAATGTGCGTCAGATTGCTAGAGTCCGCCCATGACTCATTCGCGTACATCACTCCAAACAGCAACCGCGATTTCCATCGTAACTCTAGCTTTATTAGCAGGATGTTCGACGGATGGCGGTGCTCCTTCTGACGCTCCGCGAGGCGATACAACTTCTTCTTCCACTACTAATGAATCAGGAGCGAATATGCCCCAAGTATCAGGTGCGGGAAATGAAGCCCCTGCTATCTCTGCCCCGACAGGAAATCCCCCATCGGAGCTGGTGACTGAAGATGTCATTTCCGGAACTGGCGTAGCGGCAGTCTCAGACTCAACGCTGACAGTTCATTACACATTAATGGCGTGGTCTACTGGAGAAATCATTGAAAGTTCGTGGGCTGGTGAACCAGCAACATTTGGACTCAATCAAGTCATTACTGGTTGGCAACAAGGCATTCCAGGAATGAAAGAAGGAGGTCGACGTCTTCTCGTAATTCCGCCATCTCTTGGTTACGGTGAAGCAGGCGGTGGACCTATTGGACCAAATGAAACTTTGATCTTCGTCGTTGACTTAATCAAAGTTAACTAGATTCGTCCACCGTTCCCTTCGAAGGTCGTCTTTTTCTGCGAATGGGTGCGGTATTCGCGGCCAAACGGCGTGAGATAAGAATAAAACCGGTATGCGCATTCATCGAGTGCATAGGGCGAACAGCGAGACCTTCGTGGTGCCATGGTCGAAGCAGCGTCTCAAAACTTTCGGGTTCACTAAAGCGTTTTGATTCCTTAAGCGCTTCTGCAATCTTCGATAGCTGAGTTGTTGTGGCAACATAACAACATATAACTCCCCCAGGCTTCAGCGCCTTGTCTGCAAGATCTATGCATTCCCAAGGAGCCAGCATGTCGAGAATCAAGCGATCAAACTGGTTTGAAAATTCCCCGTCTTGAATTCGAGAATTGATTAAGCGCCAAGTTTTCTGCTCCTCACCAAAGTAATTACGAACATTTTCCTTAGCATTGTCAAAGAACTCTGGTCGCTCTTCGTACGAGACTAAGGATCCAGACGAACCGATTGCGCGAAGTAGTGCAATCGAAAGTGAACCCGAGCCTGCGCCAGCTTCCAAAACTTTAGCCCCTGGGAATATGTCTGCAAAACCAACGATGATGGCAGAGTCTTTTGGATAAACAATGGTCGCCCCTCGAGGCATGGACAAGACGTAATCGTTATAGAGAGGACGCAAAACTTGATATGCAGTTCCACTGTTGCTGACTATCGTGCTTCCTTCATCTAAACCGATAATTTCGTTATGGTTGATCCAACCCTTATGAGAATGCCATTGGCCGCCGGTTGCCAAATAGAACGAGTACATCTTCCCTTTATCGTCGGTGAGTTGCACTCGATCAC
>JBJTHB010000087.1:0-26373 GCA_046094245.1 Actinomycetota bacterium | reverse complement strand
TCCGTTTCAGGGAATTTCTTGGCGCAGTTATCAAGGATGTACGTCATCAGTTTCTTGACCGCAGCACCCTTCGCCTTATCTGGATAATTCGTTAGAACCAGCGCGTAAGAGGTTGAACCTAAGAGATAGGCACCTGGGTTCTTTGTTGTGTAGTCAAGGGTCAAAGTTCCATTGTCATTCAACTTTGCCGATCCCAGGAACGCAGATACTCCGGCTGCTCCTGGTTGAACCGCAATATCAGCATTGTTAAGGACTTTAGCAACGGGAAGTTTCACTTTATTCGCATAGTCCTTCTCTGCATAAGTGATTGCTCCCGGGGTCTTTGCTACTAGTGCAGTAGTTAACTCAGATCCCTTAGCGCCTTGAATCTTTCCAAGATTCTTGATGTCGTTTATATTGCCTGGGAAAGATGCCGTAAAGTCATTGTTGCCTGACTTAGTCCAAACTGAACCAGCTACTGCCTTCAACATATTTGTGAATATGCCAGAAGTTCCAGATGAATCGTTTCGATATACGACAACAATCTCGGTGCTTGGGAATTGAACAGATTCACGCTTCTTGGTGTAGCGAGAAACGATGGGGTTTCCATCCTTGTCCTTTTTTGTAACAGTTTGAGTTGTGGACTTTCCATCAACCATGACTTTTACTCGCTCTGTGGCGAAAACTGGGGTGCTGATTACACGATTGTTGTCAGCTTTGATTGCTGGATCATTCCACTTAGTGATTTGACGGGAGAAAATCTTTGCAATTGTTGCTGGTGAGAGAGTGATTTGAGCAGCATTGCCTTTGATTCCTGGAACGTTATAGATAATCGCAACTGGCGCCGCGACTACTGGTAAATGAATCATTGACTTCGGAGCGGAAGCACCGAGATGCGGGGTGTCTGACCATCCAAAATCAAAATCACCTTTATCGATTCCAGATCGACCCGCACCTGAACCGAGTGAGTTGTAAACATAATTGTCGCCTGTTTCGCGAGCATATTCTGCCTTGCATGCATCAAGTATTGGGTTTGCAAATGTGGCACCGCCGCCAACAAGATTGACTGCATAAGCTGGCGCCGCTACGAGCGAAAAGAGTGTGGCAAGAAGATTGATTCTCATTAAGAACTTGCGGACCAAGGTGGTATCATTTGTGAATAGATGTTTTCTTCAGGAGCAACCTATGAATCAGACGCGAACAGCGACTCTATATTTCCTAAACTCAAGCACAACGTTGAGTGAACTCTGGGTTACGGACTAACCGAAACGGCCCGTGACGTAATTCTCAGTTCGTTGATCTTTCGGGCGCGAGAAGATTTCACTCGTCGGCCCAACTTCAACCATCACACCTGGTCCGCCATCAGCAAGGAAGAAGGCGGTGTAATCGGAGATTCGGGCGGCTTGCTGCATGTTATGAGTGACGATCACGATTGTCATTGACTCTGAAAGCTCACGAATTGTCTCTTCGATTCTAAGAGTAGATCCAGGATCGAGTGCCGAGCACGGTTCATCCATCAATAAAACTTGAGGGCGGACTGCTAGGGATCGAGCGCTGCACAGGCGTTGCTGTTGACCGCCAGATAGAGATCCCCCATGAGCATCCAATCGATCTTTAACTTCATTCCAGAGGCCAGCACGAATTAAGCACTCTTCCAAAAGTTCATCCTTGTTAGATTGTTTGAGTTGAGCAAGTTTCAAACCAGCAAGAACATTTTCACCAATTGACATCGAAGGGAAAGGATTGGGTTTCTGGAAGACCATGCCGATTTTTAAGCGAATCTTTGTGACATCAGTACCCGGTGCGTAAACATCTCTTCCATCGAGAAGAACTTCTCCAGCCATCGCTGCTGTTGGAATGAATTCATGCATACGATTAAGGGTTCGAATAAATGTTGATTTGCCACAACCAGATGGACCAATAAGTGCGGTGACTGTCCCCGCGGCAAAGTCCAAAGAGATTTCAGAAAGGACATGGTTCTTACCGAACCACGCATGAACACTTCTAGCTTCAAGTCCGGTGCCAAGAGGCATAGTTCCGGGAGACTTACGAGAACGGCTACTCGCAATTCCTGCAAGTGAGTTAGGCGTTACTTGGTCAGCCATCTTCATACTCTCCTCTTCCCTAGCCGGCGCGCTGTGAAGAAGAGCGCCAGAACGATTACTAACAACACGAGAATCGATGCCCACGCTCGAGCATTGGACTCTTCAGATCCAGCAATAAGCGCCTTCCAAATCGCGAATGGAATTGATCCCATAACGCCTTCAAAAGGATTTCCATTAACTGCATCGCCGCCTCCAGTTGTGAAGAGAAGAGGTGCAGTTTCGCCAGCTATTCGAGCAACGCCCAAGATCACAGCAGTGATGAGACCACTTTTGGCCGCAGGGACTACAACCATCGCAACAGTGCGCCATTGAGTTGCACCCAATGCGAGTCCAGCCTCTCGCAGATCTGAAGGAATCAAAAGCAATACTTCTTCTGCAGTTCGCGCAACAGTAGGCAACATCAATATTGAAAGTGCAAGTGAACCCATGAACCCGCTGAAACCACGACCAGTACCTGAAATAAAAGCAGAGTAAATGAAAAGTCCAGCCACAATAGATGGAACTCCGCTCATTGCCTGAACTAAGAAACGAATCAAGCGAGAACCTGGTCCCTTAATTTCGGTGAGATAGAGCGCCGTGAGAATTCCGAGTGGGACCGAAATCAACATCGCGAAAAGAATGAGAAGCAAAGTTCCAATGATGGCGTGCAAAATGCCACCTTTTTCTAGCGGATCATTTACCGAAGCAAGGGACATATCGTTGGCAAAGAAACCGACGTACAAACCCTCGGTGCCACGAACTAGAACAGTTCCAAGGATGCTGACAACAGGAAACAGAGCAATGATTGCTCCGATTGCAACGATAGTTCCAACCGCTGCATTTTTTGCAGCTTGCACTCCGCGTTGTAGAAATGCGGCACCAGTCAAAGTGATGATTGCCAGCATGGAAGAGGCAGCAAAGGCTCCTAATTTTCCAGCCATTCCTGTTAGATCAATCAGAAGGAAAGTTCCGACAATGACAATAAGGGCGGAAGCAAGAATAGGTGCCATTGCTATGGGAGTCGCCCGCCAAGGTTTTGTTGGCTTTGGCACTGAAATTGTGTTTGTCATCGCCCCTGCCTTCCCGAGCGATTCACTATGAGATCGGCAATCATGTTCACGAAAAGCGTGAGCAAGAAGAGTATGAGACCAGCTGCCATAAGAGCCTTGATTTCTTCAGCAGAAGCTTCGCCAAACTTCAAGATGATGAGAGACGCAACATTTCCGCCTGCACCCAAGAGGATCTGGAAGTTTGCCTGGAAGACGATATTTAGAACTGTGAAGACTGCGACGGTTTCACCCATAGCGCGGCCAAGGCCAAGCATCGCTCCACCAACAACTCCACTTGAACCAAAGGGCAATACAACAGCTCTAATCATGGACCACTTTGTAGCGCCCAGCGCATATGCGGCTTGAATACGATCGAGCGGAGTTTGCGAGAAAACTTCACGCGCGACTGACGTGACAATAGGGATGATCATGATTGCAAGCACGACGCCCGCCACAAAAGGCGAGCGGGTAAAAACTGGAGCAGAAACGTCAAAAAGCGGAACAAATCCAAGATATTTATGAAGCAACTTCGCCCAGTACTCAGCGCTCGGCATCAAGACATTCAAGCCCCAAAGTCCGAAGAGAATCGATGGAAATGCTGCCATGAGGTCAACGACAGTGACCAAGAAACTCTTGATGAAATTCGGCGCATAGAAATTAAGGAAAAGAGCAGTAGCAACCGAAATCGGAACACCTATTACTACAGCGATCAACGCTGTGATAATTGTTCCAATCAACATCGCACCGATTCCATAGACCGATGGCTGATCTCCCGAGAGTCCATCAGCATTGATTGATGAGTACCACTCATATCCAGTTATGAATTTCATGCCCTCGCGAGCGATGATTTCGAATCCTCGGATACCCAAGAAAAGAGCAATGGCAGAAAGAATGACAAGTGATGAAAGACCACCAAGAAAAACAACGGAACGGAAAACTTGATCCGATTTACGAGGTTGGGTTGTGATCTCGCGAGGTTGAGGGACCGGCGTAGGCGGTTGTGTCATCGTCACGGGGTGGATACTGCTAGGCGCTCCGCCGCATGGGGTTGAGTTCGAGTTAACAGAAAGTGAACGAGGGGTGAAATATCACGCTCACACTAGGCTCTCCTTTATGGCACACGAGAATCCACCGCTGATTTGGATTGATTGCGAAATGACAGGACTTTCCCTCGATAAGGACGCGCTCGTAGAAATCGCCGTCCTGGTGACTGATGCTGACCTGAATGTCCTAGGTGAAGGTGTCGACGTCGTCATCGCCACATCACCAGAGAAGTTGAGTGACATGCGTGAGGAAGTTCGCACGATGCACCAAGAATCTGGATTGTTGGAAGCAATCCCCTCAGGTATATCCCTCTCAGCTGCCGAAGATTTGGTTCTGCAGTACTTGAGTGCACACACAGTGTCAGGTAAGTCGCCGCTAGCTGGAAACTCGGTTGGGATGGATCGCAATTTCATTGCACGCGATATGTTGAAATTACATGACTATTTGCATTATCGGACAGTCGATGTCTCTTCCATTAAGGAACTTGCACGACGGTGGTATCCCAAGGTCTATTTCAACGCGCCAAAGAAAACTGGAAACCATCGCGCATTAGGAGATATCAAGGATTCTATTGAAGAGTTACGGTACTACCGAGATTCCATCTTCCTTCCACGTAATTAAACACAAAGGTTAGATTGCTAATCGAGTGAGTCCTGCCTCAACTCCTTCACCCACTTCAACTTGGGTAGATTGATAGTCAATAGGAAAACTAGTGGTGTTTCGTAACCTGAAAATCAACTGTTCGGCTCCCAATCTGTCACCAAGCAAGAGAAGAGCAAATGTGTAATCGCTCATTCGTGAAAATAAATCACCACCTCGCAATTCACGAGAGATCTCTCGCGAGCACCTGATGAGCGAATCATCATCCAGCGGCGCAAGTCTGAGGGCGATGAGAGATACCGGTTGATGACTTCTTTCTGCCCATGAAAGTAAGCGCTCAGCGCTCTCATAGAAGTAGACCGGAGCAAGCGCTCCCGTTAGGTTGTCATAGATTCCGTCGTCATAGAAAGCCATATGGCGATAGTTCTGCAATAAACAAGAGATAACTAGCGCTTTCTCATACCCTAATCTCATGAAACTTGTCCCGCGTCGCGTGCACGAGGTCGCAGCTTGGCTCGTCCGTATCGAAGCGCTTTTCTTATTCAGTCTCGGAACATACCTTTTGGTGCGAACATTGACTTCGGCAGTTGAAGAACTAGATGCGGTTATTGCCGAAATTCTTTTTCTCTTTGCGGGAGGCCTTGGCCTGTTCTTCGCTGGGCGAGGTTTCCTGCAACAAAGAAATTATGGCCGCGGACCCACAGTTCTTGCGAATCTCATCGCAATGGGAGTGGCCTATTACATGATTGATGGCGGAAGAATTGCACTAGGAGTTTTTCTCGGGTCTTATGCCCTATTTACTTTGTTGGCTGCTCTTGCATCAATTCCAAAGAATCAACAGGGAGATTCTCACCAAGGAATTTCTTCGTAGTCTTCCCAGAGCACGCCAGTTTTATCTCCCGGGTTGAACTCTCGCGTTGCTAACCAAATAGCGGTTGCCGCACCTTCCTCTGCGCTTCGCGGCGCATCAGGACCACCCATATCTGTTCGACTGTGATTCGGGCAGATTGCATCAATTAATAATCCTCGCGATCCGTGTGCAGTCTCATGTGCCAAATTTCGAACAAGTGCATTTACCCCAGCTTTTGAGATTCGATAGGGAGCAAGTCCGCCGGCATTGCCCGGTCCAGACATTCGACCTAGGCATGCTGAGAAGATAATGATGCGTCCGTTGCGCGCTTCCGCCATCGGTGCACCGAGACCGTTCACAAGCGTGAAGACAGAATTGAGATTGATATTCATAACGCGCGCCCATTCCACATCCGACGTGCGCAAAGTCTTAGCCATCTTTTCGCTCATAACTCCATGGGCTAGAACCACGATCTCAGGAACTCCATAATTTGAGAGAAGTCGCTTCGACAATGCACGGGCCTGGGAAACGTCTGCCAGATCAGCGGTTTCGAATGAAATTCCAAGTTCTAGCGCAGCCACGTTGGCACGACCAGAATCCATGCCGATACCTATTACTTGATGACCTGCTGCGATGAGCCCTCGCGCGACCTCACGCCCAAGGCCGCGACTAGCACCGGTGACAATGGCAAGGCCCATATCGAGAGCCTGCCCTACTCCCCATCTTCGCGCATCATGAAAGTTGGGCACTGTGTCCCACAACGCTCAGGTGAAGTGGAGTAGCACGACGGCCCGCAGATAGGCTTCCTTTCTGTGGCAGGTATGACTCCCGACAATAAATTTGGTGGCTCTTTCGGCTCCAATGAGTGGCTCGTCGATGAGATGTACGAGCGTTATCTCGCCGATCCCAATTCAGTTGAAGCAAATTGGCGCGAATTCTTCGCTGGTTATAAACCAGGAGCTGCTACGCCTGCATCAACACCGGGAACGCCGCCCGTTCCAAAACGACAACAACAAAGCGCGCCGGTTCCGACACCAACACCAGCGCCTGTCACAAATGAAACTTTCACTCCACAACCTGCAGTTCGTCCCGCTACGAAACCGACTCCGACACCTGCACAAGTAGTTGCAAAACCAACTCCACAAGTTGCAACTCCTAGCGCTGCACGCGTTGAACCTCTACGTGGCGTTGCAAATCGCGTAGTGCAGAGCATGGAGGCTTCACTTTCGGTTCCGACCGCTACGAGCGTTCGCGCTATTCCAGCAAAATTAATGATTGATAATCGAACTGTTATTAATAATCACTTGAAACGTGCGCGCGGTGGAAAAGTTTCTTTCACGCACCTTATTGGCTACGCGATGATTAAAGCACTTCGAGAGTTCCCCGAGATGAATGCTTTCTTTACCGAACAAGATGGAAAGCCTGCAATAGGACATCCTGAACATATCAACCTCGGAATCGCAATTGACTTGGCAAAAGAAGATGGGTCTCGACAACTTCTCGTTCCATCTATCAAAGGCTGCGAAAGTTTGGACTTTGGTCAATTCTGGAGCGAATACGAAGCTTTGGTGAAGAAAGCTCGCAAAGGCTCATTGACGGTCGAAGATTTCGCTGGCACAACAGTTTCACTAACCAACCCAGGAACTCTGGGAACTGTTCACTCTGTTCCTCGCCTCGTGCAAGGACAAGGTCTGATTCTCGGCGTTGGCGCGATGGATTACCCGGCTGAATTTCAAGGTGCGAGTGCAGAAACAATCGCTGATTTGGCAATTTCCAAGGTCATCACACTTACTTCCACTTACGATCACAGAATTATTCAAGGTGCGCAATCTGGCGACTTCTTACGGCGCATTCACGAAATCTTGCTTGGTGATGGTGACTTCTATGGTGAGATTTTTGCAGCGCTTCGAATTCCTTACGTTCCGATTCATTGGCACGCTGATATTCCAGAGGGCAAGAATCAACTAAACAAGGCTGCTCGCGTACAAGCATTGATTCAGGCTTATCGCACTAATGGCCATCTCATGTCTGACACCGATCCGTTGGAATACAAGCAACGCAGCCATCCAGATCTCGATGTTGTGACTCATGGCTTGACGTTGTGGGATTTGGATCGTGAAATCGCTACGGGCGGTTTCGGCGGAAGCCCGTATGCAAAGTTGCGCAATATCCTCGGAATCTTGCGTGACTCATATTGCCGTTCAATCGGTATCGAATACATGTACATTGATTCACCAGAAGAACGTAAGTGGATTCAAAGTCAGGTCGAAGTTGGATCTCCATTCTTCCCACGCGAAGAGCAACTCCGAATTCTTCGTAAACTCAATTCTGCAGAAGCTTTTGAGACCTTCCTTCACACAAAATTCGTGGGTCAAAAACGTTTTTCTCTCGAAGGCGGAGAATCAGTTATCCCACTTCTGGATGCAATCGCTCGATACGCGGCAAAAGCTCAACTCGATGAAGTTTGCATTGGAATGCCGCATCGTGGACGTCTCAACGTACTCGCCAATGTTGCAGGGAAGAACTACGGTCAAATTTTCCAAGAGTTCGAAGGACACTATCAAGAGAACGAGGTTCAGGGCTCTGGAGATGTTAAGTATCACTTAGGAACATACGGAGATTTCGTTACGGAAGCAGGCGAAAAGACCAAGATCTATCTCGCAGCAAACCCTTCACATCTCGAAGCAGTCAACCCTGTCCTTGAGGGAATTGTTCGAGCCAAACAAGATAAAAAGAATGTGAAGAACGCCTTCTCGGTCCTGCCAATCTTGATCCATGGCGACGCCGCATTCGCCGGTCAAGGCGTTGTTGCCGAAACTCTTAACATGTCTCAACTTCGCGGATACAGAACTGGCGGAACAATCCACGTCGTCATCAATAATCAAGTTGGCTTCACTACCTCTCCAGAATCAGCTCGTTCATCACGCTACTCCACGGACATTGCCAAATTAATCCAAGCTCCTGTTTTCCACGTTAATGGTGATGATCCTGAAGCTTGCGTGCGCGTCGCTCGTGTTGCTTTCGAATACCGTCAAACTTTCAATAAAGATGTGGTGATAGACATGGTTTGCTATCGCCGCCGCGGACATAACGAAGGTGATGAACCAAGTTTCACTCAACCACGGATGTACAAGTTGATTGATGCAAAACGCACAACACGTGTTCTTTATTCAGAAGCACTTGTCGGACGTGGCGATATCACGCAAGAAGAGTCAGATGAAATCGCGCGTGAATTCCAGGCCCAACTTGAGGGAATTTTCAATGTAGTACATGACAAGCTCCCTGAAAAGCCAGCATTCACAAAACTTGAGACCTTAGATCCTCGTCAGACCAACACCACAATTTCTGAAGAGATCGCACGCAAGATCTCAGCCACACAAGTTGCAGTCCCTGAAAACTTCAAAGTCCATCCGAAATTAACTCCTCAACTTCAACGCCGCGTCACAATGCTTGATGACGGCACGATTGATTGGTCTGGCGGCGAGATGTTGGCTTTCGGTTCTTTATTACTTGAGGGCCACCCTGTTCGACTAGCCGGTCAAGATGTTGGGCGCGGGACATTCTCAAATCGCCACGCTGTCATTCGTGATCACGAAGATGGAAGTGAGTGGATTCCTCTGCGAGAGCTCATCACAGACGACAATCAATTTTTCGTTGTGGATTCCCTTCTCTCTGAATATGCGGCAATGGGATTTGAGTACGGCTACTCTGTAGAAAGAGATAACGCACTAGTCCTCTGGGAAGGACAATTCGGCGACTTTGCGAATGGCGCCCAGACAATCATCGATGAATTCATCTCTTCATCGCTTCAGAAGTGGGGTGAACGTTCTTCCGTCGTTCTCCTTCTTCCCCATGGTTATGAAGGGCAAGGTCCTGACCATTCGTCCGGTCGTATCGAACGGTTCCTAACGCTGTGCGCCGAGAACAACATGACGGTCGCACAACCAACATCGGCTGCTTCTTACTTCCACTTGTTGCGTTGGCATGCGAAGAATCCGGCACGACGCCCACTCATTGTTTTCGAACCAAAGTCGATGCTCCGTTTGAAGGCAGCTGCTTCCAAACTCAGTGACTTCACCTCAGGAAATTTCCAACCATTGATTGGCGATGCAAGTATTTCAAATGCCCAGCGCATCATCATGTGCAGCGGAAAGATCTATTGGGAGCTTGTTGCTGAACGTGCCAAGCAATCGGATAACACCACAGCAATCGTTAGAGTCGAACAGCTTTATCCATTGCCGATAAATGACGTCGTTGCCGAGATCAACAAGCATCCCAGCGCAGAATTGATCTGGGTTCAAGATGAACCTGCTAACCAAGGTCCATGGCCTTTTGTCTCAGCGAATCTTGTAGAGCATCTAGGTGGCAGAACACTTCGTAGAGTTTCGCGTCGCGCCGCTGCAAGTCCAGCGACTGGAAGTATCTATGTGCACGAAGAGGAACAGAAAGCCCTGATTGCTGAGGCTTTTGCCCGCTAGTTCTTCTTCAGTCTTAGCAATACTTTCGCACGAATCTCAGACGCTGGAATGTAGCCCCACGTTCGCGAGTCATTCACACGTTTTTCGATCTCTGGATCGCGATTATCGCCTTCCACCCAATACGCACCACTATGAGATTTCTGGATTCTTTTGATGAAGAAGACTCCAGGCATCTCTTCTCGTTCGATTACAACAACAGTCGCGAGTGGCAAATCAGCCGGTACAGAGTTACACCACTTCACAAGCAGGATATCGCCATCACGATAAGTCGGCGCCATAGAGTCCCCGGCAACTTTCACGCGGCGCAGTCCGAAAAAGCCAAAATCCGCCATGACGGGTAGTCTTCCACTAACACCCACGACTTACTAAGTGAGGATTCTTATGCTGACAGTTCATGCACATTGCGATCTACCTTGTGGCGTATATGACCCTGCCCAAGCAAAAATCGAAGCCCAGTCCGTAAAAGCCTGTATGGAGAAATACGCAGCTTCTTCTGATCCAGATTTCAAAGCTCGCGCCGTTTCAATCAAAGAAGCGCGATCAAATATGGTCAAGGAGCATCTCTGGGTCCTATGGACGGATTACTTCAAGCCAAACCATTTCGAAGCTCATCCCCAACTACATGGACTCTTCAATGAGGCAACCAAGCTTGCAGGTGCTGCGGGAACAAAGGGAACAGTTGATGTTGCTGTTGCAGATAAGTTGATCGCCAAGATCGATGAAATCGCAGAAATTTTCTGGGCGACGAAGAAGTAATTACTCGCTCTCTTGTTGAGACATTAAAGTAAAAGCGGCGGTTCGCGCTAAGAATGTAACTCGCTCGACGAGATTACGTCGCATCGACGATGCGGCCACCAAGCGCGGGCCGTCGTGTATTTCGCAGACAAAAGTTAGAACCCCCTCTTCAAAGGAAACACAGGTTGCGGCGCCTTGAATTTCTGAACCGATGCCGACTGATTCGTGCACTTCCAATTCGACATCTGAAAGATAGGTTGACTCTCCATTTTCGAGAAACTCTGCAATCGCGGAATTGCATGCGCTCTCCATCAAAGTAATCAGGAAGCTGGTTGAAAGAATTGGCATGTCACCGCTGCCATGAGCCAATGCCGTATCACCAGGACGTACGGCCATTTGAGAAATGCCCACGGCGCCTACGACTGATTCGGCCTGCATGGGAAATTAACCTAGCAGGAGGATTGCTGATTAGAAGGGAAAGTCCCGTCGAATCTCGTGAGATGTCTCGATCTCAATCTGTGTTTCGCCATCGATTGTGATTTCAGTTCGGCGATATTGCGTGATGATTTCGGTCTGTGTATACCCAGCAAGTTCTTGAATTTGGAGTTCATGAAGTTGGTGTGCGATTCGCTCCTGCAAAGTTGAGGGCGCTGTTTCGCAGCAGGAACGGGTGAGCAAAGTACGGATGAGGTTTAAGGCGTGGCGTTCGGTCTCCATTTGATTACGGCAGCCTTCACACTCCTGAAGGTGGAAAGCAATCTCGTTGAAAGTTGCAGAATCTTCAATCTCGTTATCGATGAATAGAACTAGCGACTCTCGACAGTTATCGCATGAGCTCACTTTGCACCTCCTTTCACATAGCCGCGTTCGCGCGCATAGTCCGTCAATTTTTCTCGCAATTGTTTTCTTCCTCTGTGTAGCCGAGACATGACAGTTCCAGCTGGCACACCAACAATGTCTGCGATCTCCTTATAGGAAAAACCTTCGACATCGGCGAGGTAAACCGCCATCCGAAATTCCTCTGGAATCTCAGCTAATGCGCGCTTAATATCGCTATCAGGAAGATTTTCTAGAACTACATCTTCTGTTGATTTACCCTGGTCGCTTGTGTGTGACGCTGATTCTGCGATCTGCCAATCCTCTAACTCAGAATCTGCAGTTTGTGGTCGGCGCTGATCTTTCCGGTAAGTGTTGATGAAAGTTGTGGTGAGTACTCGATAGAGCCAGGCTTTCAGATTTGTTCCTGGTTCAAATTGATGGAAAGAGGTATATGCCTTGGCGTAAGTGTCCTGAACAAGATCTTGCGCATCTTCTGGATTTCTCGTGTACCGCAAAGCAGCTGCGTAGAGTTGATTCATGTATTGGAGTGCATCGCGCTCGAACCTTTTCTTTCGTTCGGCCGCACTTTCCTTCTCGCGATCGACACGGACAAGTTCTCCAGCGCTGCTGGAGTCAGGAGTCGAAATCTCAGTTGGCATTGAAACCAAGGCTATAGCCACAGCCCTCTAACCCGCATTTCGTTCTCGATATTCCCGCGGGCCACGAATTGAGATTAGAAGAGCGTCTCTGGCTCCCCTAGTTCGACCGGGGCAATGAGTTCGGCGCCATTATTTCGAATCGAATTAACCATCGTTGAGACCGGCCAATAGCGTAAATGATCATCTGGTCGTGGGATATCCATCAGAGCGCGAATTTCCGCTACTTCAGTGAGTTCTGGATTCATCCAAGCATCCCATCGACCTCTTGGTAGAAACAACGGCATGCGGTTATGTACTTTAGCTAAATCACCAATCGCATCACGAGTGATGATTGAGACGCTATCGCGAATTTCACCCTCAGGCGAGATCCAGCGATCAAAGATTCCTGCGAATGCAAGTAGCTTGTCATCATCGCGAGAAATAAAGACTGGTTGTTTTGTCTTGTATCGGCCTAGTTCGGTTGCCCACTCGTAATATCCCGATGCGGGAACAAGACAGCGACGTTGGCGAAACGCATTTCTAAAAGTTGGTTTCTCATCTACTGACTCAGATCGAGCGTTGATTGCTTGAGATTGACTACGAAGTGCATCGCTCAAGTTCTTGCTCCAAGGCGCAATCAGTCCCCACGACGCAATCTTGATTGCCTCATTCTTGATGATGTAAATGTCCTGTGTAGGTTTTATATTCCAATCGACTGGAAGAGTTCGATCCGGCAAAGCCGTAGTCGAGAATTCTTCAGCGATATCAGTGAGCATCGCTGAAAGGGCAAATCGACCGCACATACTCCTAATCTAATCGCTCACTCCATCAACTAGAATCGCCCATATGTGGCGCGCACCGTATCGAGGTTCCAAACCAGTTCATGCCACAGTCACGATTCCCGGATCTAAGTCCGTGACCAATCGCGCTTTGATCTTGAGTGCGCTTGCATCTAGCCCCTCCACGCTTCGACGACCGCTCCGCTCGCGAGACACAGAATTGATGGCACAAGGTCTGCGATCGCTTGGTATCGGCATCAATGAAATAAACAAAGCAAATGGTGATGAGAATTGGTTAATCACTCCAGGACCACTTTTTGGTCCAACCTCCATTGATGTCGGCAACGCCGGAACTGTCATGCGCTTTTTGCCTCCGCTCGCTGCTTTAGCAAACGGTCTTGTCAATTTCGATGGCGATCCACGTTCACATGAACGCCCATTAGGTCCAGTCATATCAGCGCTCGAAGCTTTAGGCGTCTCCATCGATCACAAGAATCGATTCGCGCTCCCTCTAACGATTAACGGTTCGGGATCACTCAAAGGTGGAGTTATCGAGATTGATGCAAGCGCATCAAGTCAATTTGTCTCTGCTCTTTTGCTAGTGGGCCCGGCTATGCGTGATGGAATCACCGTTAAAAATATTGGCGACACTCTCCCCTCACAACCTCACATAGATATGACAGTCGCGATGCTCAGACAATTTGGCGCAACCGTCGACGATTCCATTCCGTCTCAATGGCGCGTGGAACACGGAACTCTCGTGGGCCAAGATTTCGTAATCGAACCAGATCTATCCAACGCTGCTCCGTTTATGTCTATTGCACTCGTCAGCGGTGGTGACGTAACGATCCGCGATTGGCCGCGCACCACAACCCAACCAGGTGATGCACTTCGAGACATCTTTAGTCGTATGGGCGGCAAAGTTGAATTCACATCCGAAGGTTTGAAAATCTCCGGAACCGGAGAGATTCACGGAATCGATATTGACCTTCATGATGTTGGTGAATTAACTCCGTCAATTGCAGCGCTTGCAGCGCTTGCTGATTCGCCCTCTTCGCTTCGCGGTATTGGGCATTTAAGATTGCATGAAACTGATCGCCTTGCAGCGTTGACTCGAGAGATTAATGGCTTAGGCGGCAAGGTCAGAGAGGAAGCGAGTTCATTACATTTCGAACCATCCGAACTTCGCTCTGGAACATTCCACACATATGAAGATCATCGCCTTGCCACAGCCGGTGCGGTCATAGGTCTTGTGATTGATGGAATCAACGTTGAAAACATTGAGACGACGAGAAAAACTCTGCCTGACTTTCCCGGACTTTGGGGCGCGACGCTGAATGGCTAGACGCCGACCTGATGAGAGCGATATTCGCATTCGCCCTCCGCGTTCAACGCGGCCACGTAGCAAAGAGCGCCCCGAGCACAAGAGCGCGATAAGTGCTTATGTTGTAACAGTTGATCGCGGGAGAACTCTCTGCAAAACCGAATCTGGAACACTCGTGAATGCGATGAAGGCACGAGAACTGGGTAAGAATTCGGTAGTCGTCGGCGACCTTGTGAACCTTGTTGGAGATACAACAGGCAAGGAGGGATCACTTGCCCGAATAGTCGCTGTACAACCTCGACGAAACACTCTCTCGCGCACCATTGATGATGCAGGCGCTTTTGAAAAGACAATCGCAGCAAATATTGACCAGATGATCATTGTCGCTGCTTCTGCAAATCCTGAACCGAGACACGGTTTTATCGATCGATGCTTGGCGGTTGCTTACGACCAAGGAATTACTCCCATCATAATCATGACCAAATCAGATCTCACAAACCCAGCAAAATTTCTAGAAACTTATGTCGAACTTGCTGTAATTACATTCATAACGCAACGTGGCGCAGATTTAACGTCCATCTCACTTCAATTACGGAATAAAACTTCGGTTCTCATCGGCCACTCAGGAGTTGGAAAGTCAACGTTAGTGAACGCTCTCCTGGGTGATGAACACCGCACGACCGGTGATGTCAATGATGCAACAGGACGCGGACGACATACCTCTTCGAGCGCAATCTCTTTCGAGCTACCTGGCGGTGGATACATCATCGATACACCCGGTGTTCGCTCTTTCGGTCTTGAACATATCGACAAATCTCGTGTCATTAGCTCATTTGCCGAGTTGCAGCCAGCAATCGCTCTCTGTCCAAAGAACTGTTCGCATGATGAACAGATGTGTGGCCTAAATGACTTTATTGCGGGCCGACCAGAATTACAACGCCGCGTTGCTGGGCTACGTCGACTGCTTGCGGCAAGCTCACAACCGATAACCTAAGGGCATCATGAAGTACCCAGGTGATCTCCTCGGAGATATCGAATTACTCAAGGAACTTGCCCAGGCAAGCGATGAGATTGCTTTTGATAGGTTTCAAGCACAAGACCTACAGATCGAAACTAAGCCTGACACCACCCCGGTCACAGATGCAGATCGCGCAGTCGAAACAAAGATCCGATCAATTCTGGCTACTGCTCGTCCAGGTGACAAAATTGTTGGCGAGGAGTTTGGAAGTCCGGACTCCATCGCTCATGGGGAGCGCTATTGGGTCATTGATCCCATCGATGGCACCAAGAACTTTTTGAGAGGCGTACCAATTTGGGCAACATTAATCGGACTCGTATATCGAGATGAAAACGGATTCGATCGCGTCATTGCTGGCATGGTCACTTCACCGGCGCTCTTCCGTCGCTGGTATGCCGCAGAAGGATTTGGCGCATTTACCGAAGTAAATGGTGGTCCCGCGGTACAGATCTCAGTCTCACAAGTGAATTCGCTTTCTGATGCTTCGCTCTCTTTCTCTGATCTCATCGGTTGGGGTGAACGTAAAGATCTTTACGTAGCATTTATGGAACGCGCCTGGAGAGTGAGAGGTATCGGAGATTTTTGGTCACATATGTTGGTTGCTGAAGGCGCAGTCGATATTGCCGCCGAACCGAGTTTGGCGCTCTGGGATATGGCTGCCGTTGCAATAATCGTGAAAGAGGCTGGTGGGCGCTTTACTGATTTGGAAAATAACGACGGTCCATTCGGAAAGAGTGGCGTTTCCACAAATGGCCGTCTCCATGATCTTTTCCTGAAGGCGCTCTCATCATGAATAACGCATCAACCCAAGAGCAACTTGAGCAGATAGACCTTGCAATCAGCGGAATGACTTGTTCGTCGTGTGTCGCAACTGTTGAGCGATCACTCAATAAAGTCCCTGGCGCTCATGCCACCGTCAATCTTGCTACTGAAACTGCCCACATTTTGGCTCCAGAAGGAACAAAGACAGAAACTTTGATCTCAGCGGTCAGCAAAGCCGGTTACGGAGCGAAGTTACGAACAAATGAGCAAGAGAGTTTCTCGCATTCTCGAATCTTGGGTGTTCGAGTGATTCTCTCTGCCTTGCTCACAATCCCTGTAATTATTCTTTCGATGTGGCATGACATTCATGCGCGAGTAGATGACTTTCTTCTCTCACAACTTGATGCACTTAACATTCCTACACCTCTATATTCGGCGACTGGTTGGTTAGTTATCGGATTGACTGCACCCGTCGTTCTTCTTTTGGCATGGCCCATACACCGTGCCGCATTACGAAATCTCACACATCCGACAATGGATAACTTGATCTCACTTGGATCGTTGACTGCATTCAGTTGGTCTATCTACGCAAATTCGACGGGGGCAGGCGATATCTATGCAGAAGTCGCCGCATCGGTAGTCACATTCATCATTCTTGGCAGATACTTGGAGTCGCGCGCAAAACGTAGAGCTGGGTCCACTTTGGCACATCTGTTATCGCTTAATCCAAAAGAAGTCATCATTCTGCGTGGTAGCGAGGAAGTTCAAGCGCCAATAAGTCACATTGTGATTGGTGATCGATGTGTTGTGAAAGCAGGTGACCGAATTCCTACCGACGGTGTCATCGTTGAGGGAGCTTCAACCGTTGATAATTCGCTTTTGACTGGCGAATCCTTGCCGATTGATGTCTCGATTGGCAGCAACGTTATTGCAGGTTCCATCAATCGATCAGGTCGTATTGTTGTTGAAGCCCGACGTGTTGGAAATGATACGGAACTCTCTCGCATCACAAAGATGGTGCTGACTGCCCAGGGAGAGAAAGCGCCAATTCAGAAATTGGCAGATCGCATCAGTAGCGTCTTTGTACCCATCGTTCTACTACTTTCTATCGCAACTTTCGCGACCTGGATGGCTTTAGATAACTCCATTCAAGATTCGATGCGCGCAGCGGTTGCGCTCCTTGTAATTGCGTGTCCTTGTGCATTAGGCCTTGCAACTCCAGTAGCACTTCTCGTCGCGACTGGAAAAGGCGCTGCTAATGGGATTGTGCTGCGCAAAACAGCATCTCTTGAGATTGCACCGCGAATCTCTACTGTCGTGTTGGATAAGACGGGAACTCTCACCACAGGTGTCATGCAACTACTGAGCATCACCATTCCAGATCTTGGTGCCCTTAATTCGGGAATTTCATCGCCTCAAATCCTTATGGCAATTCATGCGCTAGAGAGAGAAAGCAACCATCCCATCGCGCAGGCGATCACTCAACATTTATCGCTACAAGGTATCGCTCGTACTCCGATTCGTGATTTAGTTGAGACTGCTGGCCAAGGTATAGCTGCACGAGTCACCTTTGGCGAGAAAGAGATGCCAGTTCTTATTGGAACCCCTGAATCAATCCGACGCGCAACCGTATCTCTTCATCCCGAATTGGAAGCTGCAATCTCTGCAGCACGTTTACGTGGAAACTCCATCGCTGTCGTCGCGATTGATGGCATCGCATCAGCAGTCATCGAAGTTGGCGACACTCTCCGCACTGATGCGAAGTCCACGATTGCTGAATTTCACCGACGTTCCATTCAAACCTGGTTGATCACCGGCGATAACGAGGCAAGTGCCCACCAAATCGCCATTGAAGTAGGTATTCCGACCAAGAATGTAATCGCACTCGCAACCCCGGAACGGAAGATTGCGAAGATCAAAGAATTGAGATCAGCTGGCGAGAAGGTCCTCATGATCGGCGATGGCATTAATGATGCCGCAGCCATTTCCGAAGCTGATCTAAGTATGGCCCTGGGAACTGGAACAGATACAGCTATCGCAAGCGCTGACATCACCTTGATGCGCGATGAATTGGGAACTTCCGTTACTGCGCTACATCTTGCTAAGAACACGCTGAGAATTATCAGAACGAATCTATTGTGGGCTTTTGTTTATAACGTGATTGGAATTCCTATTGCAGCGTTAGGACTACTCAATCCAATGTATGCCGGGGCAGCGATGGCTGCCTCCAGTCTTTTTGTCGTACTCAACTCGCTCAGACTGAACCGCGCCAGTACGCTCGCCGCGTGAATCTAACTACAACGACGTGGCTCATAACGATGGGCCTGATAGTCGGCCTTCTACTTTTTGATCTTCTCACCTCAACTCGCAAGGCCCACGATGTCTCCTTTAAGGAAGCATCGTTCTGGTCTATTTTCTACATCGCCGTAGCTGTCGGATTCGGTGCGTGGGTTTGGAGCGACTTTGGTGCGCAATTCGGCAAGGAGTACTTCGCCGCCTACATCGTAGAAAAATCTCTTTCGGTCGATAACTTGTTTGTCTTTCTCATTATTTTGACGAACTTTGCCGTACCTTCGATTTATCACCAACGTGTGCTCATGGTGGGAATCGTACTGGCGCTCTTTATGCGTGCCATATTCATCGCACTTGGTGCAGCGGCGCTTGAAGCATTCTCTTTCACCTTCGTTATTTTTGGTGGAATACTCCTGTGGACAGGAATCAAGCTTTTCCAGCATTGGGATGAGGACCCAGATCCGACCGAAAATCCGATTGTTCGATACGTCCAGAAGAGAATTCCATTCACAAATGAATACCACGGTGGAAAGATTTTCATTCGCGAAAATGGTAAACGTCTAGCTACCCCTCTATTACTGGTCATGATCGCTATCGGTGCGACTGACTTACTCTTCGCACTTGACTCGATTCCTGCAACATTTGGTGTAACTCAGGAACCATTCTTGGTCTTTGCCGCCAATGCGTTTGCTCTTCTAGGCTTACGCGCACTGTATTTCTTAATCAAGAATCTGGTGAATAAGTTAATCTATCTCTCAATGGGATTGGCGTTTATCTTGATCTTCATTGGCATCAAGTTGATTGGTGTTTGGGCGCACAAGGAGTGGGAGTCGATTCCGAAGATCTCCACAAACCTATCTCTCGCAGTAATCGGCGTGATCCTGCTTGTTTCCACCGTCGCTAGCTTGATTAAATCCAAGCGCGATCCTTCCGCTAGAGGCCATGCCGGCCGTATGTCGGATCCGAAAAAGAAAAGAGAAGTTAAGTAAGAAGTGAAAGAAAATAGAAAAAGGCGCTTAGTAATCTAAGCGCCTTTCTTGTAAGTAGCGGGGGCAGGATTTGAACCTACGACCTCTGGGTTATGAGCCCAGCGAGCTACCGAGCTGCTCCACCCCGCGTCGGTTAGCCCAATCGTAGGGCTTCAACGCGATTACGCAAAAACGATTAACGATTCTGCGCTGAGACAGCAGCTTCGATAGCAGCTTTCAAACGATCTTGCGCTTTTCCATATGCTGCAAAATCACCTTTTGCGAGCGCAGCTTGTGCATCACGTAACGCTTGTTGAGCGCTGGACAGTGCGTTTGCAAGATCTCGATTTGTTCCACTCGGAGTTGTATCGCTACCGCCAGTGGTTGGCGTAGTTGTGTTGCTTCCTGAGTTTCCACCGAATACTTGATCAAGTGCACCTTGAAGAGTGTCATCAAAGCCAATCTTCTCTCCAAATGACACAAGCACTTTCTGCAAGAGTGGATATGCAGCGGCATTTGCCGTTGCTCGGACATACACTGGCTGGACATAGAGAAGTCCTCCACCAACAGGCAGTGTCAACAAGTTGCCGAGAACGACATCAGATCCACCTTGACGCAACAACGAAAGTGAGAGCGCGACTGTTGGATTAGCTTCGAAATTCGATGCTACTTGTGATGGTCCAGCAACGTTCGTCGACCGTTGTAGTTGGAGAACTGTGAATTTTCCATAATCTTCACCTGGGTCTGAATTCACCACTGCGAATGCTGAGAGATTCTCACGTCCACCGCGCGGCACAAATGGGGTCGTTATGGAGAACGATGCTTTCTTCTCACCTGGAAGTTGCAATGTGTAATAGTAAGGAGGTTGCGCTCCAGCATTAGCACCGAGAGTTGATGGATCGCGAGGTACGCGCCAGAAATCCTGACCGCCATAGAACGCATTCGCATTCTTCACGTGATACAACGAGAGCACATCACGTTGCACTCGGAACAAGTCTTCTGGGTAACGAACGTGGGCAACTAAGCCCTCCGTCATCTCAGACTTCTTCTTAATGACATTTGGGAAAGCTTTCATCCATGTGGCTAACACTGGATCTTTCTCATCCCAGGCGTAGAGATTGATGGTTCCATCGTAAGCATCAACAGTGGCCTTGACCGAGTTCCGGATGTAATTGATCTTTGAATTCGGAACTGCAGTAAGAGGATTGGTGTTGATATTCAACGCGTCTGTGGTTGCGCCAGATACATCGACGGTGCGTGAGTACGGATACCCCGAGCTCGTTGTGTAGCCATCGATGATCCAGACGATGCGGTTATCAATAATCGCAGGATAAGGATCTCCATCAAGTTTGAGCCACGGAGCAACCTTTGCGACACGTTCGCGCGGTACTCGGTCGAAGATAATCTTCGAATCGGCGTTAATGAGATTGGAGAGCAAGATTCTCTGCTCTTGATATTTGATGGCGAACAATAAACGGGAGAAGATCGAGCCCATCGGGACTCCACCTTCACCGGTATATGTGTAGTTCTTCTGACCGTTGGCAGAAGCATCATCTGGATAGTCGAATTCGACTTCCTTACCTTCTGCCGTTCCACCAATAATCGAATATTCAGGATTATTTTCACCAAAGTAGATTCGAGGTTGGAAGTCGCCAAGTTTGCCCTTGGGTGGAATATCTCCCACGGCGAAAATTGGTTTTCCGTCAACATCTTGGGCATTTCCAAACGAACCCACAAAGCCGAATCCATGGGTGTAAACCAAGTGGTCATTGATCCAATTTCGATTTGGGTTGCCCTCGATATTTATCTCACGAACTGCGACGACCATATCTCGAGTCTTGCCATCAACTTTGTAGCGATCAATATCGAGTGATTCTGTGAAGGTGTAATAAGGCTTAATCTGCTGAAGTTGGCGGAAAGTCGCAGAAAGTACATTGGGGTCCATCAAACGAATATTGGAGATGGTGGTGGCATCATCTGAAAGTTGCCCTGCTGATGTATCGATCGTCGCGGAATAATCTCTGACTTCGACTTTATCTAAACCATATGCAGCGCGGGTGTTCTCGATGTTTCTTTCGATAAATGGTGCTTCTTTGGAAGATTCGCTCGGCTTGACTTGGAATTGTTGAATCAAGCTTGGATAAACACCAGAGATAAGGAAAGAGGAGATTCCCAAGAGAGCTACGCCAGCAGCAGGGAGGACCCACGAGCGGCGAATAATGTTTGCGAAGAAAAGCAACGCACACAGCGCCGCAATACCCGCAAGAATTGCCTTGGCTGGCAGCACCGCGTTCACATCTGTGAATGTAAGTCCGGTAATGATGCCTTCATCAGACGTGGCAAGTGCGTAACGATCGAGCCAATATGCAACAGCCTTGATTGCAACGATGAATCCGAGCAAGACAGATAGTTGAACTCGAGCAGCGACGGTAGTCCGGTCCTCACGTACTTGAGGACGGATGCCTCCATAGACGTAATGAACGAGAAGAGCGGCGATAGTGGCAAGAATAAGAGTGGAGATCGCCCAACCAACGAGAGATTGCCAGAATGGAAGAGTGAACATAAAGAAGGAGATATCTTTACCGAATTGCGGATCCTTCACGCCAAATTCAGTTGCGTTCGTGTAAAGCATCCAACTTTCCCACAAACGAGTTCCAGCCATTCCAGCGAAATAGAAAAGTGCCAAGAAAACGCCAATCAATCCAACTCGGCGAATTGGTTCGAGTTGGGCGCGATACCTTTCAAGATTATCCGCTTCAACGGTAAGCGGAACATAAATAGGTCGCTTCTTGTAGGCGATATAGATATTCGAAGTGATAATGATGGAAGTTAAGAATCCAAAAATGACGAAGAGCGCGATCCTCGTTGTGAGAAGCGTTGTCCAAACACTGCTGTAATCAACGGAACGGAACCATAAGAGGTCTGCGTAGAAGCCGCTCAGGGAGACCAAAATAACGGCGATGACCGTCAAGATAATCACTGTGAGTGGCAGTGCGCCTATTCGACGTGGGCCACCTGGATTGCGCTGAGGAAAACGAAGATTGCGGAAGGGATTATCAGGATTATCGCCAAAGGTCATAAGGCGAGATTATCTAAATCCGCGGAAGTTAGGTATTCGAAAAGTTAACGACTGGAACAGGTGGGATGCTTAAAGTTATCTGGGGCACGTAAAGCATCAATGGCTTCGCTCAAGCTTGAGACGGGGATTACTTTTAAGCCCTTGGGGACATTTCTTATGTCCGGACAATTCTCTCGAGGCGCTAAGAAGATTGTGGCGTCAATTCGCGATGCGCCGATCATCTTCTCTTCGATTCCTCCGATACCTCCTACTTTCCCAGATGCAGTAATGGATCCGGTACCCGCAATCTTTCGGCCACGAACTAAATCCTCCTCCGTCATCTTCTCAATGATGCCGATCGCGAAGATCATGCCAGCGCTAGGACCACCCACGCCGGGCAGATTGAATTTCACATCAATCGGGAAACGTGCCGTGGTGCCAACAAGAATTCCTATAGCTGGCCGTTTTTCTCCTGATTCAAGAGCTACATCTTGATTTTCAACTAGGGTCACATCTGTAGTGATAGTCGATAGTTTTCCATCTCGACTCTTACGCTCCACCGTAATACTCAAAGAATCACCGATCTGTTTTTCTTTGTATGAAGTTCTGATTTCTTCAATCTCGTTTATTTTCTTACCGTCAACCGCCGTGATGACATCTCCTACCTTCAATTTGTCCAGTGCATCGGAGTATTCGCGAATATCGCTGACAAAGTAGAGTTCTTGAAATTCATATCCCAAATACCGCAGGGCGGCGGCGGTTGCTGTGGCCTTTGAAGATTCCATCTCACTCTGACTATCACGTTCAATCTTCTTTGCTGGCCTGACTGGTGGATATACAGACTCTCGAGGTAAAACGACATTAGGTCCAAGGGCCCAGTTAACAATCGTTTCGGCACCAAAAACTGGAGAATCAGGATTGGTGACCAGGATAGAGGTGATAAAGAGTTTTCCATTAATGGGATAAGTTTTGGAATCTTTGATCGTAATGATTTTTCCTGCAACGTTATCTGGGACACCAGGTTTAAAGAAGACATAAGGAATCGGTGCAAGCAATGTTGCAATTGTCAGAAAACAGAAAAAGAGCTTTGCCGGAAAAGACCATCGGTAGCGAAGTGGCGAGATATTCCGCATTGCTGGAAAGTTACTCTGGTTTCTTAAACGAATCTTGGAACTTCTTGAACTTTCCTACAGAACGTTCTGTTTGATTTTCATATTTCTTCTGAAATCGAGTCACCCAAATGACATAAAGAACTGCGCCTGCAAGAGCTGTAAGAGGAATGATCCACCAGAAGAGCGCAGAAAGGGGCGTAGATTCAGCGGCGCGGATCACCAAAGGCATGGCCGAAGCCTAGGCTAGTAAGAGGAAAAGGCAGGACTTGAACTAGATTGGCGCTCGGGAATGAATTCGTAAGATTTCTTGTTCCTATGCCACAGTTCACAAAAATCTGCAGGAGGGTTTCATGTCCGGCTTCGGCTTCACGCCAGACGACAATGACGACAATCAGTCAGATAATTCAAAGAATCCCGCCAACTCTGGTCCTTTTGGTTTTGGTAATTTCAGCGATATTTTTCAGCAATTCTCAGGAATGGGTTTGAATCTCCAGGGATTGATGGCATCGCTCTCGGGACAAGCTTCACCTAGCGCTCTCTCACAACAGATGATCCGCGACATCTCACGCAAATATCTCTCTGCCCATGGCGAATTGCCGGTTAGCGTCCAAGATCTTGTTGCAACCCAGGAAGCCTTCAATCTCGCCGATTTATGGATAAACGAAGCAACCACCTTTCCGACTCTTGTCATTCCTGATACGTGTGCCCTAAGCCGTAGAGATTGGATTGATTCCACTTTGGCGGGATGGGAAGAGCTTGCCAAACCACTTGTTGATGGAATGTCACATGCAATGTCTGACATGCTTAATGAAACTTTGGGAAGTGACGGTGGCGCTGAGAGTGCACCAAGTTTCTCAATTCCCGGTTTTGGAAATATGAATATCTCCAAGTCGAGCATCGCAGCGATCATGGGAACATTTATGAGTTCTCTTATCAGCACTCAGCTTGGTCAGACCATCGGCAATCTCTCAACCTCTGTTACGGGCGCAAATGATGTTGCTCTTCCGTTGACTTCACCTATCAAGCCTCAACTCATTCCACAAAATGTTGCGCTATGGGGCAAAGACCTTGAAATTCCCGAGGCAGAAGTTCGTATTTATCTTGCACTTCGTGAAATCGCAGCGGCTCGTCTCTTTGCTTCAACCCCCTGGCTACGTGAATATGTACGTGACTCCATTGCGCTATATGGAAAAGGAATTCGCGTAGATATCACTGCGATTACCCAACAAGCTGAAGATGCAATGAACTCAGGCCAACTCGATCCTTCTAATCCAGAATCGATGACTCTGGCGCTTTCTGGTGGGATGTTCACTCCGGAAGAGACTCCTTCCCAACGCGAAGCTCTAGAAAAACTTGAAACTGTTTTGGCCCTTATCGAAGGCTGGATTGATGCGGTCGTTACTCTTGCTGCGGGAGATCGACTACCGTCGATGATCAAGCTTCGCGAAACACAACAACGTCGTCGAGCCACAAACTCTCCAACGCAACAACTTTTTGCCACGCTTGTGGGACTAGAAGTCTCTCCACGCCGCACTCGCGAAGCAATCACATTCTGGGAAAGAATCGCATCGCTCAAAGACATCCAATCTCGCGACCAGATTTGGGATGAATCATTCTTACTTCCAACTGCACAGGATCTCAATGATCCTGAGGGCTTCCTGAAAGCTCGTGAAATTCCCGATGACCTCTCGGGCTTAATTTAAAGAGAAAAGCGAAGACCCCGGGCGCACAATTCTTTATCTGCCTTCCCCTTGCAGATAATGAACGGTTATCCGAGGTCTTCGTGAGCGCAAAGTACGACAGTTAGCCGTCAATAATCAACTTTCTTTCCAGAGTTTCTCACCACTAAAGACTCATGTACTCCTATAGAGTTTCACAGATCTTTTCTCGATTGGGCAAGCGAGAGGTTGTGGTGTGGAAAACTTCATTCAGGAAGAATTCTTCGACGCTAACCTCCGCGACGTGCGCGCCCAAGCCTCTAAATCAACCTCTGAAATCCGGATTCCCGGTACCGAAATCTCTGGCGGCGCCGAGATACGAGTAGTCCGAAGCTCCCGCCGTAAACGAAGCATCAGCGCCTATCGGGAACAAGGTGCAATCGTTATCCAAGTTCCGGCACGTCTCTCCAATTCCAAAGTGAGCGAGGTCATCCCTGAGATGGTGGAAAAGATTCTCTCTCGCGAGGCTCGGGAAAAGATCAGTGACGAAGAGCTTTTTCACCGTGCACATGAACTCTTGGCCCGATATCTCCCCGAATTCAGCGTTACCCCTGTGAGCGTGACCTGGCGTTCTATGAATGAACGATGGGGATCGTGCACCACGATTGATCGCACCATCCGAATCTCAGACCGACTTAACGGCGCACCTGGATATGTGGTCGATTATCTTCTAATTCATGAACTCATCCATTTGATGATCGCCGACCATGGACCCCAATTCGAGGCCTTCCTGGCCCGATTCGAGCTCGGCGATAAGGCGAGCGCCTACCTTGAGGGCTATGAAGCGGGGGCTCGAGGCTAAAGCGAGCGTAAGGCGCTGAAAAAGATTGCCTTTTGAGCGTGGGTATCGTGGGTTTGAGCGTGACACGGGGGTATCGTGAGCGTATTCGCAGACACCAACAGCCCTGCGAGGATCGGAGGAAGTTATGGCAGAGACATATAAAGGTGAGGCCTACTGCGTTAAGTGCAAAGAGAAGCGTCAGTTCGAAGGAACTGTAAAGGTCTCCGACTCTGGTCGTCGTATGGCACAGGGCATCTGCCCCACATGCGGCACTAAAGTCAACCG
>JBJTHB010000086.1:0-11261 GCA_046094245.1 Actinomycetota bacterium | reverse complement strand
CGGTAGACGGCAGCGATTTTTCGTCGGTGATTCGCAACGGTTTAAAAATCCTCATTCGCCTCTCACCACCAATGAGCGATACACGTCACTAGATTTCAGAAGTTCGAAATGGTTGCCGGTAGCAACAAGCTTGCCTTCAACGATGAGCGCAACCGAGTCAGTGTGGTCGAGAATCAGTGGACTGTTGCTGACAGTGACCGTAGTCCGGCCGGCGCGAATGGTCTTCAAACGCTGAGCGATACGCGCCTCAGTATGCGCATCGACAGCGCTGGTTGGGTCATCTAGAACGACAATTGGGGCATCAACAAAAAGTGTGCGCGCTAGTGCCAAACGTTGACGTTGTCCGCCAGAGAGAGTTCTGCCTCGTTCAACAACCTCAGCGCTATACCCATCTCCGTCAAGAGAATCGAGTATGTCGGCAGCAGATGCAGCATCAATCGCTTCTGCGATCGTGAGCCGGCCTGAGGCGGGAACTCGAAATAGTGATTCGATAGTCCCGGAGAGGATTGCAGGTTCTTTCTCTTGCGCGTAGATGTATTCCCTTAAATGTGTTCGGCCGACCGTGGAGAAGAGAGTGCCATCAACCTCAACGTGGTTTGAATCAACATAACCACCGAGACGATCAACGAGTTCATCGGCGAATAGAGAATTGTCGCAAACAACGCCTAAGAACTCACCGCGGTGAACCTTTAAACCTGATGTCGAATCGGTAATTGCGTGGAAACTATCGGGGAAATCTCGCTCTCCCCATTGTTGGAGATTTTCAACTTTCAGCAATCGCATAACTCGGCGCGCGGCGACTGTTCCTGAGGTAAGTCTCTGTGCAGATTCAGTCAGAATCTGAAGCGGAATCATGAGGAATGCGCTATATCCGTAAAAAGCTAGGAGTTCGCCAACGCGCAAATCACCTTGGCTAACGAGGTTACCGCCAATCCAAATCACGCCCACGACTAAGGTGCCAGGAAGTATTACCTGTAAGCCATCAAGGAGAGCTCTCATCTTTGCAGTGCGCACAGCCGCAGCACGAACTTCTTGTGAGGCGTCACGGAAACGAGAAAGAAAAGTTTCTTCTCCGCCAATTCCACGAAGGATTCGTAACCCTGCGACAGTGTCAGCAGCTAATCCAGAAGATTGAGAGAGTTTCTCTCTTTGAAATGACTCCCTAGCCTGTAAAGGTTTGATGATTGGCCCGATTGCAACTCCCAAGAGTGGAACACCAATAACAACAAGTAAACCTAAAGTTGGAGAAGATGAGATGAGAAGAACCGAGACGAAGATAAACGAGATTATCGCGCCGCTGAGACGAGGAATAAGGTCATATACGCGAGCTACACGCTCAACATCATTGGAATTGATGGCTGAAACTTCACCAGTAGAAACCAAACGCGGTAAGTCTGCACCCAAATCAACTGCTTTTCTGGCGACGAGTTGTTGCAGGCGGGTAGCCGCCGATATCCAGCTTCCGACTGCGCGCCTGTGGCGCAATATGCCTGCGGCAGCTTGGCAGATTCCTAGCAACAAGGCGAAAAGCACTGCTTGGCGCAGATGATCATTATTGCTATCAGCGATCGCTTGGATTCCTCGTCCTAAGACTCCTGGCATGATTGCAACGCAGAGCAAATTGATGATTCCAAAAAAAGTTCCAGTTAAGACGATTCGCTTCTGGTTTACTCCAATCCACCATAAGAATCGTGGAACGCTGCGCACATCAGGCGTACCGGGATCAATCTCGGGTACATGGTCAAAGGGTGTGCGGTACATAACCGGATTACCTTACTAGTAGATTGTGCGCGTGCCCGCGATTAGCAAATCCTCGATGACTTGGTTTGCGCTCTGGACGGTATACATCATTTGGGGATCGACCTATTTTGCAATTGCTTACGTGATCGAGACCATGCCGCCACTTCTCAGTATGGGAATCAGATTCTTTATCGCTGGAGTACTGCTCTCACTGTTCGTAATCGCCACAAAGGGCTTTAAAGAGATGGCAGTGCCAAAAGCTGAGATCAGGACGTCGGTCATTTTAGGGTTTGTGCTTTTAGGTTTTGGACTTGGGAACGTGGCTGTTGCAGAAAAGCATGTTCCTTCAGGAATCGTTGCGCTGATTATTGCTGCTCTTCCAATATGGATCGCGATATTTCGTTTTATATCTGGCGAGCGACCATCCATCCGCACCTGGTTAGGTTTAATTATTGGCCTGGTGGGAGTTGCCCTGCTTCTTAAACCAGGCAGCGTGCAATCAGTGAGTGGAGAAGGTTCTTCGACGGTTATCTTCTACATGTTCATGGTTCTTATCGGAAACATTGGTTGGGCGCTAGGCACATTCCTGGCACCTCGGTTCCCGCTTCCCAAGAACGCTCTGGTTTTTACTGCTTACGAACTTATCGCTGGCGGTGTCTCACTGACGCTGGCGGGATTCATCAAAGGGGAAAAACTAGGGGATTTCTTGGACGGATCGAATTGGTCGTGGCTCTGGTTTGCCTACCTTGTAACCTTCGGTTCAATCATTGCCTACACCGCTTATTTATGGCTGGTACAAAATGCCCCGGTTTCGTTGACTGCGACGTATGCCTATGTCAATCCAGTTATCGCGGTCGCTCTCGGCGCAATCTTCCTTGATGAAGTGATTACGATGAGTTATGCAATTGGGGGATTGATAATTGTGCTGGGAGTTTTGGTTGTGGTTTCAGCAGAAAGCAAGAAGAGGGCTGAAGCTGTTACAGGCTGATTAATTCAGTCTCAAAAGTATTGCGATTTACAACGAGCATTTCATGGTTCTGCAAAAGGTTCCATCCTGCTTGATCCCAACCAGATGAAGCCACAGCAATCCCATTCTCATCAAGACGGTAGCGCAGTTCGTAGTAAATCTCGTCAGCCCACGATGGTTTGTTTTCCGGATCATGCTCAGAGGTCACAATTAAGTAATCGCTATTCATGATCATGGAGTTTATGGAGCTGTACTTGAAATCTGACTTGATAGTTGAGATTGCCTTCTTAACACCGTCGACAAATCCAAGTCGATCAATTTCGGTCATAAGGTAGAGAAAGAATTGCTCGCTATCTGTGAAGCCTTTTTGTTCCGTGACAAATCGAGGATCAATCATGGATTGCAACGCGTCATAAGGCGAGAGCGCACCATTATGGATGAAGGCGATGTCACCACGCGTGAATGGGTGTGCGCTCTCATCCGAGATGGGCAATCCAGGCGATGCCCACCGGAAGTGAAGTAATCCTCCAGTAGCCGCACCTTCTTCCATCGTTGTTGTGAAGTGAAAACTTTTTGCGGCGGTCTCTGCTTTCTTGGTGAGTCGAGCACTTCCTTGATCAACCAGAGCCAGCCCCCATGAATCGTGATGAACGTTGGAGAGATCTACAAACTCTTGAAACGCTTCTCCCATGAAGGAAGGCAACGTGGTCTGGACCTTGGAGGAGTAAGCCATGAGTCGACACATGTGTAAATCCTATCGGCTAACCTTGGCAAATGCTTTTGACTTCTCTCGTTCTGATTGTCCTTGTTGCATATATATTGGAATCATTACTAGATCAATTGAATCAAAGCCGTGCTCGAGATCCATTAGATCCCTCGATCGCGAATCTCTATGACGTCAAAGAGCGAGAGCGTTCGATTGCTTACACCTCTGAGAAGACTCGATTCGGGTTTTATAGTTCGACTTTCTCCACGATTGTATTGATCTTCGCACTGACTTACGGATGGTTCGCAACACTCGATAATTGGGTTCGTGATCGCTTCGATAATCAGATACTTATCTCACTCGCATTTATCGCGGCGTTGAGCATCATTTCCTGGTGGCTCAATCTTCCATTCCAGCTTTATTCCATCTTTGGCATCGAAGCGAGATACGGCTTCAACAAGATAACTGCACAAACCTTTATTGCCGACACGATTAAGTCGACTCTGATTGGTTCGCTAATGGGTGGTGCCTTGTTGACTGCAGTCCTGTGGATCTATCAGGAGTTAGGCAGCGCGTTCTGGATATTTGCCTGGTTGCTTGTAAGTGGCTTTTCGCTTTTGATGTTCATGTTTGGAACCTCTCTGATTTTGCCACTTTTCAACAAGCTTAAACCAGTCGAAGAAGGCGCTCTGCGTACGGCGATCGAAAAGTATTGCGCCTCACAAGGTTATTCCCTGGGACGTCTATTTGTCATGGATGGCTCCAAGCGATCAACGAAAGCTAATGCTTTCTTTAGTGGCTTAGGTAGAAGTAAGACTATTGTCCTTTTCGATACTTTGATTGAAAAACTCACTACAAAAGAAATCGTCGCCGTCTTGGCTCACGAAATTGGGCATTACAAGAAAAAGCACACGCTATCGATGTTCGTCTTCAGCAACATCCAAACCTTCGTAACCTTCGCTCTACTGGGATGGCTCCTTGGTTATCCAGAACTTTCAAATGCGCTGGGAGCTGAAGAGTCCAGCTTTCATCTATCGGCACTCACATTCTTCATACTTTTCACACCTTTGAGTATCGTGCTTGGACTCTTGAATAATTCATGGAGTCGACACAACGAGTTTGAAGCGGATACTTTCGCTAAAGTAACTGACGATGCAGGTGCTCTCAAGGGCGCACTCAAGAAAATTTCGACTGATAGCTTGGCGAATCTCTCACCTCATCCGCTCTATGTAGCCTTCAATTACACACACCCACCGTTAGCGCAGCGCTTGAAAAATTTGGACTAGAAATGAAAAAGCCCGCCGAAGCGGGCCCTTTCACTACATCCGATCTTAGATGTCGTAGTACAACTCGAATTCAGCTGGATGTGGACGTAGTCGAACATAATCGATTTCTGACTTACGTTTCCAATCAATCCATGTCTCGATGAGATCTTTCGTGAAGACTCCACCGCGAGTGAGGAATTCATGATCGTTTTCGAGGTTATCGATAACTGCATCAAGTGATCCTGGAACTTGTTGGATCGCCTTTGCTTCAGCGCCCTCTAGTTCATAGAGATCCTTATCGACTGGCTTTGGTGGCTCAATCTTGTTGGTGATTCCATCGAGGCCCGCCATCAAAATTGCCGAGAATGCGAGATATGGATTAGATGATGGATCGGGACAACGGAACTCGATGCGCTTTGCTTTAGGGCTTGTACCAGTAATAGGGATACGGATGCATGCAGAACGGTTACGCGCAGAGTAAACGAGATTTACTGGTGCTTCGTAACCAGGAACAAGGCGCTTATATGAATTCACGGTTGGATTTGTGAATGCCAAAAGAGATGGTGCGTGCTTCAAAAGACCGCCGATGTACCAACGAGCGGTATCAGAGAGGTTTGCGTAACCATCGCCCCACATCAAAGGTTTGCCATCTTTCCAGAGCGACTGGTGGACGTGCATACCTGAACCGTTGTCACCGAAGAGTGGCTTCGGCATGAAGGTCACAGTCTTTCCGGCTGCCCATGCGGTGTTCTTGATGATGTACTTGAATTTCATCAAATCATCGCCTGCATGGAGAATGTCGTTGAAGCGATAATTGATTTCCATCTGGCCGGCAGTACCGACTTCATGGTGTGCGCGTTCAACTTCGAGGCCAACCTTCTCCAGGTTAATAACCATCTGATCGCGCAGATCAGCAAATTGATCTGTGGGCGAGACTGGGAAATATCCACCTTTAATTCTTGTGCGATATCCGCGATTGGGAGTTCCATCGGGATCGTTATCGATTCCTGTGTTCCATGCGCCTTCATATGAATCGACTTCATAGAAACCAGTATTCATACGAGTTTGGAATTTCACACGATCAAAGACGTAGAACTCTGCCTCGGGTGCAAAGTACGCAGTATCAGCGATACCGGTTGAGCGCATGTAGTCGACAGCTTTTGCAACAATTTGGCGAGGATCGCGACTGTACGCAGAATTGTCATCAGGATTAACTACAGAGAAATGAATGACAAGCGTCTTTTCCTTACGGAAAGGATCAATGAACGCTGTTTCGGGCGCTGGTAGCAATTTCATATCGGACTCGTGAATCGACTGGAAACCTCGAATTGAGGAACCATCGAACATCAAACCATCCTTAAATACATCTTCTGTGAATTGCGAAGCCGGCACATTGAAGTGGTGCTGTATACCGGGAAGGTCAATGAAGCGCACATCAACGAGTGCGATTCCTTCCTTCTTGATGTAGTTAAGAACTTCTGCAGAATTCTTAAACATGATTCTCCTGGTTAGTGAGTACTCATAGCTCTTCACTGAGCCCTGAATTTATGGGGCAAACCTAGGGCTCTGCAGTGAAAAACCCATAACCCCTCTGTTACGGCAATGTTTCGCTTTGCCCGAGTCTGATGTGGAAACGGTAGGTTCGGAGCATGGAACCAGCGGGATACGGCAGGAGATTCATAGCCATCTCCATAGATTGGGCGATTGCTACCTTCTCGGCTGCCCTGGTAATCCCTCTTCAATCCAGCTCTTTGGGTCCAACTCTCACCAGACTAGGCGTCTTCATTCTGGAAGTGGCAATCCTTACCTCGCTGGGCGGGGCTTCAGCTGGACAACGAGTCATGCGCCTACGGGTGTTATCCCATCCAGATTACTTCTTTGTGAAACCTGCGCCGATTTTCCTTCGGACCTTCCTGATCGCTTTAGTCATTCCTGCAGTCGTTACTGATAAAGATGGTCGTGGTTTACATGATCGCATAGCGAAAACCGTAGTTGTGCGGCTGAAATAATTAACGAGGTTTAGGCATTCGCAAATTTTTTGGCATCGGTCCTTTTGGCAGCGCAATATTCATGCCTCCAACAGCTTTGAGTCGGGCACGAAGTTCACGCAGCTGAACTGTTGATAGTTTCTTTGGGAACTTCTTCATAGCCCTTTGAAGCTTGCGGACGGAGATTTGACCGTCTGCATTTCCCACGATGATTTCATGAATCGGAACACCTGGTGCAAACCGTTCCATCTTCTTTTTCTCATCTGAGAGAAGAGTCCTAACACCAAAACCGCCTTCTGCGACAAGGACAATGCCCGCTTTGCCAACTGCTCTGTGCACCATGTCTTGAGCTTTATTTACACCGACGGCTGATGTGACGGTCCAACCTTTACGAATGGACATCAAGACGCTTGCTCCCGCTCCAGGCTGACCTTCGATGGATGCATAAGCAGCGTTACTCGCAAGACGTGTAAAGAAGAAGAAAGCTCCAAGGAAAGCAACGGGGAAAGTTAGAAAAGCTGCATAACCAGGACGGCCAAATTGTGCTCCAATCAAGATTCCGATTGCCAGGATTGGTATGAAAATCGCAAGACAGCGAAGTAGGACGAACGAATACTCTTTTGTGGCAAGTGAGTACGCATCACGAATCGTCTTGAAGCGAACTTTCTTGGGGGCGTTTGGATCCTTCTTTTTGCGACCGAACATGGATCTATAGTTCCTTTCGCTTATTCTTACCTGCCTCAATCTCGTGAGGTGTAGGAGCGGTGCCGCCTAATCGGGCTGGCGCCCAACGTTGGCCAATCGGGGAGTCAGGATAATCGTTTTGGAGCTGCGAGAGTAACTGGCACATTCGCATCTCGAGAAGCTTCATTGACTCTTCTATGTCGCTATCTGGCTTGAGAGTAATGGCCTCTCCTATCGACACAAAGATCGGATACTTGCGATGCCGAAAGTCTCGCTTCACATTTTTCGTCCATATTCGTTGCGAACCCCAAATTACTGTCGGCAAGATTGGAGCACCTGACTCCATCGCAAGACGCACAACGCCATTCTTCATTTCTTTGAGTTCAAAACTTTGGGAGATTGTTGCTTCTGGAAAAACGCCAACAACCTCTCCTTTCTTCAAGGCGCGTAGAGCGGCGATAAACGATGGGCCGCCATTCTTGCGATCTACCGAGATGTGCTTCATTCCACGCATGAGTGGTCCTGCAATGGGATTATCAAAGAGCTCCTTCTTGGCCATGAAACGAACAAGGCGCCCCGAAGGCAGAACTGCTGTACCGGCAATCGCGAAGTCAAGATAGCCCACATGATTCATTGCGAGAATTGCAGCGCCTTTTTTGGGTACATGGGCTTCACCGTAGAAGGTGAATTGCAAACCCAAGTACCTCCAGAGAGTTTTTACGATGCCGATGATTGGTGGGTAAACCAACTCAGCCATTATTCACTCCCGAACGAGACTCCATCGCTTGCTTGTATAACTTTCCAGCTCTATAACTAGAACGAACCAGCGGGCCACTCATCACTCCAAGGAATCCGAGTCCTTCGGCTTCGCTAGCTAACTCCACAAACTCTTGTGGTTTTACCCATCGCTCGACCGGGTGATGTAGCGCCGATGGACGTAGATACTGGGTGATTGTGATTAAGTCGCAACCAGCTCCGCGAAGATCGGTCAAAGCTTGGGAAATTTCTTCACGTGTTTCACCCATGCCCAAGATCAAATTCGATTTAGTAATTAATCCAAAGTCACGCGCTTGTGCGATAACACTTAATGAACGTTCGTAATTAAAGGCGGGACGTATCCTTTTGAAAATTCGGGGGACGGTCTCAAGATTATGAGCAAAAACTTCAGGGCGACTTTCGAATACTTCCAAAAGCAAGTGGTGCTTCGCAGAAAAATCGGGAGCGAGCATTTCTACTCCACAACCTGGGACTAATGCATGGATCTGATTGATTGTTTCGGCGTATAGCCACGCACCTTCGTCTTCAAGATCGTCGCGAGCCACTCCAGTGACAGTTGCGTATTTCAAACCCATTGTTTTGACAGATTCTGCGACGCGGCGCGGTTCGTCACGATCAAGTGGTTGTGGTTTGCCAGTGTCGATATTGCAAAAGTCGCACCGACGTGTGCATGCTTCGCCACCGATAAGGAATGTGGCTTCTTTATCCTCCCAGCATTCGAAAATGTTGGGGCATGCAGCTTCTTGGCAGACTGTGTGGAGCCCCTCTCGAGAGACGAGAGAACGAAGTGATGTGTACTCAGGACCCATTTTGGCGCGGGTCTTGATCCACTCTGGTTTCTTCTCAATGGGTACAGCGGCATTGCGAGCTTCGATACGGAGTAACTTCCGTCCTTCAGGTGCGATTGTCATGCTGACACCCGCGAGAGAGCCTCGAACATGTGACGTTCAAGAACAGTTTCTACTTCTTGAATCGAAATTTCACGACTTAGCTCTTTTGTCATTGACGTGACGTGTGCATCAGATATCCCACATGGAATTATCCGATCAAAGAAAGATAGTTCTGGGTTCACATTCAAAGCAAAACCATGCATTGTGACTCCACGAGCAACGCGTATTCCAATCGCAGCAATCTTGCGATCTCCTTGAGAATCTCGAATCCATACACCAGAGCGTTCACAATATCTCTGGGCATCGAGGCCAAACTCATTGCATACTGCGATTAACGAAGTTTCCAATTCGCGAACGAATCCAACGACGTCGTTAGGGTTCTTTAATCGAACGATGGGATAGCCAACAATTTGTCCTGGTCCGTGGAAAGTAATTTTGCCACCTCTGTCGACATCGATAACCCTAGAACCATCTGTGGGTTTCTCGCTCTCGAGCGTCCTACGTCCTGCGGTGAACACTGGCGGATGTTGCAAGAGAAGTAACGTGTTGGGGCGTTGTGACTCAACGATTTCCGCATGCAAATGTCGCTGAAGCTGAAGAGCTTCCTCGTACTCGACAAGACCTGCCTTGCTCAAGGCTATGGAGGCTGTCGCATTTGTCATGCCCTAAGCCTAACTACAGGACCGAAATCCCTCCTCATCACAGGTAAACTTCTGTCCTTGCTACGCATTCGGTTGAATGCTTGGCGTCGCCCGAGTAGCGGAAATCACTGGAAATCTTGAGGAGAAGTTGTGAGTCAGACTGCGGAAAATTCGACAAAGAAGGCACGGACCAAGGGACGTCGAGCGTTATGGATTGCTGTCGTATCGATCATCGCTTGGCTTTCGATTGGTGGATTCTCAGGTGCGGCATTCTCCAAAATTTCCACGGTTCAAGAGAACGACAACTCAGCTTTCTTGCCAGAAAAAGCTGAATCAACGATTGCCAGCAAGATTACGGTGAAATTTTCTGACCAGACTGAGAATTTACTTCCAGCTCTCCTTCTTATTGTGGGCGATGTCAATCCGCAAACAAACCCAGAATCATTCGCACGAGTCAATCAATATGCATCTACGTTAGGCGAGAAAGTCCTTCCTGAGTCAGGAAAGAAACTCAGCGCGTATTTTGCGCCAGGCATACCGCTGCAAGCCATTCCTTCAGCCGACGGCAAAGCAATCCTCATCAATGCACAACTTGACGCAAAAGTTGCGACGGAAAATATCGATAAAGAGCCGGTCCTTCCGCTTCTAATCGACTTTATCCGGGAAGACTTAAAAGAGAATTTCGAATCGAGTAATTTCGAATCCCATGTCACTGGACCAGCTGGAATTTTTGCAGACCTCTTTGGGGCATTTGGATCGATTGACACCAAACTTCTTCAAACAACATTGCTGGTTGTTGCGATTATTCTTATTGTGGTTTATCGCTCGCCGATACTGTGGATTATTCCATTGTTTACTGCAGCCACAGCTCTCGGCTTAGCCACAATGGTGGTCTACTATCTCGCAAAAGCGGACATCATCGATCTCAATGGCCAAACGCAAGGAATTCTCGATGTTCTCGTTCTGGGCGCTGCCACAGATTACGCGCTGCTCTTGATTTCTCGTTACCGCGAGGAATTGCATCATCATGAATCACGATACGAATCGATGAAGATTGCGTTGCGCGGAGTTGTTGAACCGATCGTTGCATCAGGCTCGACAGTCATTGCTGGCCTCATGGTCTTGCTGCTGAGCGACCTATCAAGCAACCGCGGACTAGGACCTGTCGGATCAATCGGTATCGCCTCAGCCATGCTCGCTGCACTGACGCTTTTGCCAGCGCTACTTATTGTGTTCGGTCGTTGGATTTTCTGGCCAAAAGTCCCGAGATTCGACGATGTCGACGAAAAGCTTTCCGGACTATGGGCAAAAGTTGGCAGCTTCGTTGATCGCAAGCCAAAGCCAATCTGGATTACAACTGCGGTAGTCCTCATTATCTTTGCTGGATTCTCAACAACATTGAAATCAGATGGCCTAGCGCAAACCGATGCATTCACAACGGAAACTGATTCAGTAATAGGACTCGAGAGGCTAGGTGAACATTTCCCAAGTGGGGAAGGTACGCCAGTTGAGATAGTTGTAGATAAGTCAGATGTAGCTGAAGCCTCAAATGCCATAAAAGGCTTTTCTAATGTCGCGAATGTGGTTCCAGTAACGACTGTAG
>JBJTHB010000085.1:0-4292 GCA_046094245.1 Actinomycetota bacterium | reverse complement strand
ATCTGGATCGTCACTGATGAAATCTACGAACACCTTCTCTATGACGGTGCAACAGCTCCTTCGCTACCAGTTCTAGTTCCAGCAATGGCTGATAAAACAATTATTCTCAATGGCGTTGCAAAGACGTATGCAATGACAGGTTGGCGTGTGGGTTGGATGATCGGTCCGAAAGATGTCATCAAAGCCGCCACAAATTTGCAATCTCACTTAACCTCAAACGTCTCCAATGTCGCCCAACGCGCTGCAATCACTGCGCTGACGAACGATCTATCGGCCGTTAAGAAGATGGGCGAAGCATTTGATCGCCGCCGTAAATTAATCGTAAAGATGCTTAATGAAATCCCCGGAATTGAATGCCCCACACCACAAGGAGCTTTCTATGTTTATCCGTCTGTTAAAGGTGTTCTTAACAAGGAAATTCGCGGCCGCCGTCCAAGTACTTCTGCTGAACTTGCTTCGCTCATACTTGAAGAAGCGGAAGTCGCAGTAGTTCCCGGTGAAGCTTTCGGACCTTCTGGTTACTTGCGACTCTCGTATGCGACCTCAGATGACGACATCATCGAGGGCGTGACCCGAATAAAGAATTTGCTTTCCGAAACGAAATAAAGACTCCCGTACCCAACAAAGCAAGAATCACAACTCTAATCAAAAGGTTCGAACCATCTTCTGCCGGTTCAATCGGCGCTGAAATTGGCATTGGTGATGCGATTGCAATCGGCGACTCCACATTGAACGCATAACTTCCCTCGACCACATGACCATCTTTGGACACAACTCGGTATTTCACGCTAAACGCGCCATTGCCCGTGATTCCGACTGGCGCCGCAACGCTCGCACCTTTCACGACTGTTGATCCTGAAACCAGAACGCCTTGTGAATCAAAAACTTCAATCTTGTTTGGGTTCTCATCCCCCACAATCATCAACTCTTCGTTGAAATTCAAAACGACTTCCATCGGGAAATCAACAACCGTCGCATCTGCTGAAGGAACTGAACTCACCAAAGCGCTATGCGCACTCGCGCCCGGGACCGCAAAAAACATTGATAATAATGTGAAGCTAAGAATCAGTCTCTTCATGATTACGCTTTCTCTACTTTGACGACGTCACCAAAAGTACCTGATTCCACAATTGTTATCTTGAAACCATTGGTTGTGACACTTTCGCCTGCTTTGAGAGTCGCCGCATAAAGAAAGAATGCTCCAGGCGGAGGATTCGGATCTCGATTAGTTGGTAAGACGAGTTTCATTCCTAAACCGTGACCCTGAATTTCTAGGTCGACGACGTAAACCAACACCCCATTACTTTGTTCAGGAATTTTGTAGTAGAGACCGGCAGGCCGTATGGACTCAACGACTATTCCTTTGTTCTGTGAAATGGGAACAACAATCAGCTTTTTCTCTTTAGTTTTGACGCTAGATGGAGCAATCCAACGAGTAGTTGGTTCCGATGGCTTTATGCAATGTATTTGTGAATCAGTAATAAAGCCAACCACCCACTTCTCCCAAGCCGAAAGATCGCCACCCCAAGGCGTCATCATGGTCCACCAACCGAGACCATATTCTGTATTTACATCTTGCTTTGTATCGCCATAGTGATCATCAAAACCAAGTCCTGAGTGGTACATCTCGTGAATCCACCAGAATGGGACAAGGAAATTTGCAAACTTGATTTTATTCAATCCCGTCAAAGTTAATGGATACATTGAAGCGCCCGAATCAATTTTCCCTTCGGCGGTGTTAAATCCCTTTAACGCGGCTTGTTGAAACAACGTGAGTGGAGTTTCTGGCGGTACAACAACAATAACGGCGTTGCTACCGGTGAAATCAATACTTGAATCCACGTCTCTAACGAGATCGTTCACAAACTTTACGTGATCAGGATGAGTGTGATTGTTTTCGTGGAATAGAGAATATTGGTCCAACTTATTTGTGAATTTCAAATACTTATCAGGAACTCGAATCTCCACACTTGATTCACCGTCAGATGAATATTTGGCCCATTCACTTAGAAAATCAAAATAGACCTGATAGTCAGCTCGAGGACTATTAGTTGGTGCCCCTGAATCTGGTGCATAAATTGGAATTACTTGAATTTTCATTTTTGGTCCAGGAATTATGTTCTTATAAAAATAATCTCGTCTTCCTGGCTCAAAGAAAGTCGGAAATCCGCGAAGGTTTCTCGAATTTGGCGGCTCTGCAATCTGACATTGTGCGATTGCTAAATCATTTGACTTGCCACTATCAAGATTTTGAGGGCGAGAAATTCCAAGTTCATATTTTGCGATTCTATAGATACCGCTACACCCTGAGTGGGCTCGATGTGCTAACTCAATAGTCTTTAAAGTCCCGGACATTTCTTTTTCTTCCTGACACCAATTTCTGTACTCATTCAAAAATCCGAGATCTGTAGAACGCGTCATCGACCAATCAAATTTCTCTATGACCTTCGTTGGAGTAGGAGAAGGAGTCGGAGACGGAGCAGTAGATGCACTCGGACTTGGTTGCGGTATAGGAGTTGGGTCAGTGATTGGAGTAATTGATGGAGATGGTGATGGCGTACTTTTTGGAGCGGCGGCGCTTGAACTTTCTTTCTTTACCAAAACTCCCTTGCTCCAAACCAACTTTCCTGATTTCTTAATGCAGGTGTATTGGTAATTTTTGTAGGTCTGTTTCTTCCCTAGTGACGTGCACTTTTCCCCCGCTTTCGGTGGCGTGGCAGCAAACGCAGGAGATAGAAGACTTACTACTAGGGCCGAAGCCACTAAAGCAATCCCACTTCGCTTCATAGAACTTACAGACTCAACCCAACAAACTGCACTTCTGGCTCCAAAATAATCCCAAACTTTTCTTTCACTGCGCTTCGCGCCACACGCGCCATCTCGACGATGTCGGACGCGGTCGCGCTTCCCGTATTCACCAGCGCCAAAACATGTTTCGTCGAAATCCCGGCGCCATTATGAGACGCACCTTTCTTCACACCGGCATGCTCCATGAGCCATGCTGCAGAAGTCTTCACTCGTCCATCTGCTTGTGGCCATCGCGGTGCATCTGCTGGCAAACTCGCCGCCACTTTGGCGCTAACAATCGGATTCACAAAGAAGGAACCAGCTGACCATGTGTCATGATCTTTGGAATCAAGCAACATTCCCTTTGCTGCGCGAAGTGCCAAGACTGCTTTTCGGACATCGCTCACTAATACTCGCGCCTCAAGCTCGACGCCCAAGTAATGAGCCAATTCTTTGTACTTAATCGGCAGACTCATCTCACCGTTGCGCAATTGGAAAGTCACGTCGAGAATCACATAACGCCCAGGTCTCTTCTTAAATACTGAAGAGCGATACTCAAATCCGCACTCTGAGTTCGAAAATGTTTTGTATTCGCCCGCTTTTCGATCCCAGGTCCGCACTCGAGCAATAACTTCCGAAACTTCATGGCCATACGCGCCAATATTTTGAATCGGTGCGCCGCCCACAGTCCCGGGAATTCCTGACATCGTCTCGAGTCCCGCAAATCCTTTTTCTAAAATCCACGCAACAAACCCATCCCAATCTTCACCAGCAGCAACAGTGATCATTCCCCCGCTACAGGCATCCACGTGATACGAATTTCCCTTAGTTTCAACGTGAATCACGGTTCCAGAAAATCCAGAATCGGCCACTAAAACATTAGATCCGCCGCCCATAATCAATACTTCTTCACCAGCCGCATCAGCAGCTTTGACTGCATTTACTAACTCTTCTTCGGTAGTTGCGCGCACGAATTTTTTCGCCGGCCCACCGATGTGGAGGCTGGTGTGATTCGAAAGCAACTCGCTCATAAGTAAAGGTTATCTCCGCGCACTCAAGATGTCTGTACGACCGCGATATTTCTCAAGAATCCGCCCGTAATTCTTCTTCGAATTCTTCTCGCGGTAATCCGCATCCACGTCGTGATACCCGTGATGGCGTCCTTGCACTAACGGCAGATCCATCTGCCATAACTTCCCGCCAGCTGCACGCAATCCTAAGGACATTTCAATATCAGCGTTTCGATAATACGTCGCTGACGAATTTGCACCGCCTGCGTTAATCGCAAATTCGCGGTCCATCGCAAAGAAATAACTAAAGAGCACATCGACTTCACCTTCACCGCGATCATCAACGCTGCGCCACTCATCTTCAATATTCACGAGTCCTCCGCGCCAGCCCACACCCTGAAAACCTTCATCCAATTTCTTCACAACGGGCGTAATCGCATCTCCCGTGAAGTTCGTTGATGGATCCATGATGACCACATACTTCTCATCACAATT
>JBJTHB010000084.1:0-3900 GCA_046094245.1 Actinomycetota bacterium | reverse complement strand
GGGCACCTGACTCATGGTTCGAAAGTAAATTTCTCTGGCAAATGGTTTAACGTCGAGTCATACGGTGTGCGAAAAGATAATGAGTTGATTGATTACGACGAGCTTCGCGACATTGCAAAACGAGTGAAGCCGAAGATGATCTGTTCGGGCGCAACTGCGTATCCAAGTCTGATTGATTTTAAGGTGATTCGAGATATCTGCGATGAAGTTGGCGCGATTATGTGGGTTGATGCTGCACACTTCATTGGGTTGGTTGCAGGAAAGGCAATTCCCTCACCTGTGCCATACGCTGATGTTGTTTCATTTACAACACATAAAGTTCTTCGCGGTCCACGTGGCGGAATGATTCTTTCTAAAGCTGCTCATGCCGCTGCCATCGATAAAGCGGTATTTCCCGGCATGCAAGGCGGCCCAATCATGAGTGCAGTCGCAGGAAAGGCTGTTGCGCTCAAAGAGTGCGCCACTCAGGAGTACCAAGATTACGCAAAGAAAGTAATCATCAACGCGAAAGCTCTTGCTGCAGCATTGGAGAAAGAAGGAATGCGGGCGGTTTCCGGCGGCACAGAAACTCACTTAGCATTGATTGATATTCGCAGCACGGGCATCAACGGAAAAGTGGCAGATGAGCGATGTGGCCGAGCTGGAATTTCGCTTAATAAGAATGCCATTCCTTACGATCCAGAAACACCAGCCGTCACTAGTGGGATTCGAGTTGGCACTCCCGCAACCACAACGCAAGGTATGGGAATTCCTGAAATGTCGATGATTGCATCGCTGATTGCGCGAGCGATTCGTGATGGAGAAGATGATGCAAAAGCAGCAGCAATCCGCAACGAGGTTTATTCCTTGACCGCGAAATTTCCTGTATATCCACGGTAATTCAGATTAATGCGCGAGTATCTGATCACTCTCCTCATCGCAGCAGCGTTGACATATATGTTGACTCCGCTCATTCAACACCTTGCTGTACGAAACAAAGCTGTTGCTCACGTTCGCGATCGAGATATTCATACCGAGACAACTCCACGTTGGGGCGGAGTCGCCATGTGGGTATCCATGGCCACGACTCTGGTTACAGTCAATAGTTTAGAGTTAGTTGGAAAGGCATATAGTCGTGAGTTACTAGGCATCTTTCTTGCCGCAACCTTTGTTCTTTTTATTGGAATGCTTGATGATCGATTCGAGCTTGATGCAGTCACCAAACTTGCTGGACAAGGTCTAGCGGCAGGAATTCTCTTACTCTTTGGCATCCAGATTCTCTGGCTACCAATTGATGGCATCATCGTTTTGCCCACCAATATCGGACAACTTCTGACCGTTCTAATCGTCGTTGTCATAATCAACGCAGTGAATTTCGTTGATGGGCTTGATGGGCTTGCTGCAGGAATCGTTGCAATCTCAGCAGCATCATTCTTTGGTTTCTCCTATTTGTTAGCTGTGGAGAATGGCTTTAGTCGCGCTGGCGCTCCTTCATTAGTGACTGCAATTGTGATTGGGACATGTATTGGTTTCTTGCCACACAATATCCATCCGGCACGAATCTTCATGGGGGACTCAGGTTCAATGTTCTTGGGGTTAGTGCTGGCAGCTGCGGCCATAACCTTGATGGGGCAAATTGATGCAAATGCTGTGTTCTCAGAGAACATTGGTCCCGCAGCTTTACCTCTACTTCTCCCATTCGCAGTTCTTGCGATTCCACTCTTTGATTTTCTCTCAGCGGTATTTCGTCGCATTAGAAGAGGTAAGTCACCCTTTGCTCCCGACAAGGAACATCTTCATCATAAGTTGATGTCGTGGGGAAATTCTCAGGAGCGCACAAGTGTCATTCTCTACTCGCTTACTGCAACGTTGGCGCTACCTGCAATGCTCTCGGCGTTTATTCCATTATGGGGCGCGATCCTTGTTGGGTGTGCGCTGCTATTGCTCACTGCATTATTGACTAAGCGCAAGACGAAAGTTGGAGTTTGATGGAGATTGCTGAATCAAATAGAGCTTTGTGGCGTGGAGCCCTGTTTCCTTCGATAGCGATAAGTGTTATCGCTATCATCACTGCGACCGCGCTACGGGGTCACTCTGGTTTCTGGGGCAGTGCATTAGCAGCTCTTACTGTTGTCATCTTTTTCTCTGTTTCATTACTTGTTGCACGACTCACGAAGAGCGCGGATCCGATTGCAACGATGGCGCTAGCGATGTTCTCGTACTTCACCAAATTGCTTCTCATCGCTGGATTCTTGCTCGTCGTTACTCGCCTCACTGAAGAATCTGATGTTGACCGCACAAGTTTTGGTGTGAGCGCGCTGGCGATCTCCATGGGCTGGTTAGCTGGAGAAGTCAGGGCTTTCTTCAAACTGCGTTTACAGTTACCCTTACCGAACGCTAATTCGGAGAAGAAAGAGGTCCTGTAATGAGCGAAAACCTGCCTAAAGGTCCAAGTGAAGACAACGCCTTTTGGACCATCTTCGGGTACATGCTCTCGGGGCTTCTTATCTGGGGCGGTATCGGTTGGGGCTTGGATAACTGGCTTGGAACGGGCTATTTCCTCCTCGGGGGTCTGCTTCTCGGCATGGGTTCGGCCCTCTATTTGATCTGGCTCCGATTCGGCCGCAAGTAACCCACCTAACGCAGATACCCCTTTTTCGATTTCTCATGGATACGCCCTAGCCCATAGGGTTACGCCGTCTTTCCCCGCTCGATACGTTCGTCAGACTTCGCAAAGCCAGGCGCTCTCGAAGTCGATCTCAAGGAGTTGTGGTGTTCGTTAGTAACGCAACGAAGCTGTTTGAGGCGAAGGATGAAGGATTCAATCCTCCCGACGCTGGCGACTTCAACCTCCCTCCATTTATTGAGGGCAATGAATTCGCAACAAAACCCATCCTTCTCGTATTTCTATCTGTAGTCCTCATCTCAGTTTTCTTCATTCTCTCGTCGCGGAAAGCTGCGATCGTTCCATCAAAATTTCAATTCGCTGGCGAATCCGTATACGCATTTGTGCGTAATGATCTGGGACGCGAAGTTATCGGCCATGAATTCATGCGCTTCGTTCCGTATCTCTTCACACTCTTTACATTTATTTTGGTCAACAACATTTTCGGCATAGTCCCGCTCATTCAATTCCCGACCATGTCTCGCATTTCGTTCCCATATGTATTGGCAGCTTTTACATTCTTTATCTTTCACTACGTAGGAATTCGTAAACAAGGTGTCATCAAATATTTCAAGGAAATTATGTTCCTGCCGGGCATTCCAAAGCCTGCCTACATTTTGATTACACCTCTTGAACTAGCAACATATTTCTTGGTTCGTCCGATGACTCTAAGCCTTCGTCTTTTCGCAAATATGTTTGCTGGTCACTTGCTCTTGTTGGTGTTCATCCTCGGCGGCGAACATCTCCTCCAAGGCGTCATCGGACTCAAGCTCGTTAGCCCGTTTTCTTTCGTCATCGGTATCGCCCTCACGTTCTTTGAGTTTATGGTGCAGTGCCTCCAGGCCTACATCTTCACTCTTTTAACGGCTTTATATATTGCAGGAGCGCTCGCAGACGAGCACTAAAAGGTTTACTCACGGTAACGCTCGGTTATCGTGTAGCTAAAAAAGAAGGAAAGGTAAGAAACATGGAAGGCACACTCAACCTGGTCGGTTTTGGCCTCGCAGCGATTGGACCGGGTATTGCAACCGGCTTGATCTTCGCCGCTTACATCAACGGCGTTGCACGCCAGCCAGAAGCACGTAGCGTCCTACAGCCAATCGCATTTCTTGGCTTCGCTCTTGCTGAAGCGCTTGCGCTCTTCGGTCTCGTTCTAGCGTTCGTTCTCTAGTCGATATCCGTCCGCAGACTTTAGATAAGAGTTCATAATGAATTCGTTTGAATTGGCAGCAGGAGAAGAGCTCAACCCTCTTATC
>JBJTHB010000083.1:0-5070 GCA_046094245.1 Actinomycetota bacterium | reverse complement strand
GCAGGAGCGTTGCGAGCAACTCAAACGTTATTCATGACAGATGTCTCAGGAATATATTCACGTTGGCCTGATCAAAGTTCAATGATTGACGAAATCACGGTAGCGCAATTGAAGGAACTAACTTTTGCTGACGGGATGGTTCCAAAAGTAGAAGCTGCGACCAATGCAATAACCCTGGGTGCAGCCTCCTCTCGAATCTTTAACGGAACCTCCTTGCCAGCTTTTGTGGATGCGCTCGAAGGAAAAGGTGGCACATGGGTAAGAGCCTGAAAGGTAAAGCACGGGTGAAGAAAGTCGAAGTTGGAGCAACATGGGACTTGTTGATGCAAGCAAACTATGGAACTCCGACTATCTCCCTTGTTCGCGGTAAAGGCATTGAAGTTTGGGATACCGATGGAAAGAAATACCTAGATTTACTCGGCGGGATTGCAACAAATCTCCTTGGACATGCACATCCAGAAGTAAGCAAAGCTATATCTACTCAAAGCAGATCGTTGAGTCACGTCAGTAACTTTTACGCTCACCCAGAAGGACTTGCCCTTGCGAAGAAACTTCAAGAGATGACGGGAGACTCCAGCGCTCGGATTTTCTTCTGCAATTCGGGGGCCGAGGCAAATGAAGCAGCGCTTAAAGCTTCACGTATGACAGGTCGCAAGAAAATCGTTGCTGCATCTGGCGCATTTCACGGTCGAACAATGGGTGCACTATCACTCACCGGACAACCTGCAAAGAGAAATCCATTCAAACCATTGTTGCCCAGTGTCAAACATGTTCCGTATGGCGATGTAAAAGCCTTGAAACGTGCAGTGAATCGTCGAACTGCGATGGTGATATTGGAACCGATCATGGGCGAAGCTGGTGTAGTCGTACCGCCGAGTGGATATTTGAAATCAGCGCGCGAAATAAGTGACGCCGCAGGGGCTCTCTTAGTGATTGACGCGGTTCAGACCGGTATGGGTCGTACGGGTCGTTGGTTTGGTTATGAAGATGAGGGAATAGTCCCCGACATGATTACAGTGGCAAAAGGACTTGGAGGAGGATTGCCTCTTGGCGCAATGATTGCGTTAGGAAAATCTGCCTCGCTCCTTACTCCGGGAAGTCATGGAACCACATTTGGAGGTAATCCAATCGCTGCTGCTGCTGCGCTGACCGTGATTGAAGAGATTGAAGCAAACGATTTTCGATCTCTCAATTTGGTTAAAGGTGCATTGATTCGAAATCTTCTCTCGCCAATTACGGGCGTTATGAGTGTCCGTGGCCGAGGCCTGCTGATCGGTGTTGTGATGAAGGACTCGAAAGCGAAAGAAATTGCTGCGGGGTTAATGCAGGCTGGCTTCCTTGTGAACGCTGCAAATGAGAGCGTTATTCGACTCGCACCAGCTTTCATCATTACTGAAAAACAGATTATGGCATTCGTCGCTGCTTTCAATGAAGTGTGCGAGGAGATCTTCCATGGCTAAGCGATCTTCTATCTCATCTAATGCTCGTCGTGCGCTCGTAGTTTCCTATGTGAATCAAGGCTTAGTTCATTCCCAGAATGACCTTGTCGATTTACTTGCTGATGAAGGCATAGATGTAACACAAGCAACTGCTAGTAGGGATTTGGAAGATGTTGGTGCAGTTCGCGGTAAAGATGAAAAAGGTGAGATGCGCTATCTCTTGATTGAGAATTCAGTGGAGCCTTTAGCGCGTGCCGCACGAGTATCTGATGAGCTCATTCTGAGCATCACCGCAAGTGGGAATCTAGTAGTCGTCAAAACTCCGCCAGGAGGCGCACACCTTCTTGCCAGCGCCCTTGATCGCGCTTCGCAGAGTGGTGAAATGAAGGCAGTCATCGGAACAATTGCTGGTGATGACACAGTGCTTGTTATCTCTCGAAATGCCAATGGCGGAAAAGCATTAGCAAGCGAGCTCCGTGATTTCATAAGCCCTAAGAAAGCGAGACGAAAATGACGCAATCTTCCAGCAATCTTTGGGGTGGACGTTTCTCGTCATCACCAGAAGCATCGATGTTCGCGCTCTCCCGAAGTGTCCAATTCGATTGGCGCCTTGCTCCATATGATCTTCGTAGCTCACTAGCTCATGTCGAAATTCTCGAATCCCAAAAGATCATTGCGGGCGATGTAGCGGTCAAACTTCGTGCAGCTCTCAGAGAGCTGCAGCACGAGGTCGCGACAGGAGCCTTTGGACCGATCGAGTCTGACGAAGATGTTCATTCTGCGTTGGAGCGTGGATTAAAGGAGAAGCTAGGAGATCTCGGAGGAGCGATTCGTGCAGGTCGATCCCGAAATGATCAAGTTGCTACAGATTTCCGTCTGTATCTCATTGACCAGATGATCGACGTTGCTTCATCACTTGTTCTGTTGGAAAAAGCCATCACAGAATTAGCTTCGAATTATGTTGATGATGTAGCGCCCGGCTTTACTCATCTCCAACATGCCCAACCTGTCTCGTTCGGACACGAATTAGCTAAACATGCTCATGCCATTGCGCGCGATATTTCAAGGATTGCAGATTGGTTGAAGCGTTCAAATTTCTCGCCATTGGGCGCGGGTGCTCTTGCGGGTTCCTCGCTTCCATTAGAGCCAGAGAAGACTGCGTTGAATCTAGGTTTCTCGGGGGTCATTCCAAATAGCATCGACGCTGTAATGGATCGTGATTTTGCGGCCGAAGCGCTCTTCATCATCGCGCTCATTGGAGTTCACATTTCTCGTATGGGTGAAGAGTGGACGTTATGGAGTTCTACCGAATTCGGCTGGGCACAACTCAATGATGCTTTTTCAACGGGATCATCAATCATGCCGCAGAAAAAGAATCCAGACGCTGCAGAAATTGCGCGCGGAAAATCGGGTCGTTTCATTGGAAACCTCACTGGTCTACTGACAACGATGAAGGGCCTTGCTTTCGCATATAACCGAGATTTGCAAGAGGATAAAGAACCTGTTTTTGATTCGATTGAAAATCTATTGCTATTGCTCCCAGCCGTTACGGGAATGATTGCAACCACAACCTTTGATCGAGCGAAAATGAAAGCGGCGGCCCCACTCGGATTCTCACTTGCAACCGAGATTGCTGACTTTCTTGTAAGGGCCGGTGTCCCATTTTCGCAGGCACATGAAGCGGCTGGTGCATGTGTAAAAGTCTGCGAAGGAAAGGGAATCCAACTCCACCAACTCACGGATTCGGATCTATCCTCGATTCATCCTCAGCTTACGGGTGAAGTGCGCAAGTTTTTGGATGCGGTGGGTGCCATAAGTTCGCGAACGTCAATAAACGGAACCTCTCCATCAAGCGTTCGCCATCAGATTTCCGAACTCGACAAGCAAATCAAGGAAGATTCCGACTGGATTGCCGGCGAGCGCAACCGCTTTTCAGGCATGATGAGCCAATGACCACCGCGCTCCTTGATGATCTGCGATGGCGTAATTCCATTGCTCAAACGACGGATATCTCCGAATTAGCGAAGTATCTTGATGGTGGTTCACGATCACTCTATCTCGGTGTTGATCCGACTGCTCCGAGTATGCATATCGGAAATCTCGTCGCGTTTACCGTGTTGCGTCGTTTCCAACTCGCTGGACATAAGCCCATTGCTTTAGTTGGGGGAGCGACCGGTTTAGTGGGAGACCCCAGCGGCAGAAATGCAGAACGTACGCTCAATGACGTTCAAATAGTCGAAGAATGGGTTGGCAAGATTCGCAAGCAACTCGAGGGATTCCTAGATTTCAGCGGTTCTAACGCCGCCATGATGGCAAATAATCTCGACTGGACTGCGCCAGTTTCGGCGCTGCAATTTCTTCGCGACATCGGGAAACATTTCAGTGTCAATCAAATGCTGGCCCGAGAGTCGGTCTCGGCGCGTTTAGAGAGCGGCGGTATTTCCTACACTGAATTTTCTTATCAAGTATTACAAGCTTTTGATTTTCTCGAACTTAATCGCCGTAATGATTGCGCGCTCCAGATTGGCGGCAGCGACCAATGGGGCAACATTGTGGCAGGAGTTGATTTGATCCGCCGAGTCGAAGGCAAATCTGCACATGCACTCACGATTCCGTTAATGGAAAAGTCTGACGGAACTAAGTTTGGCAAGACTGCCGGTGGTGCAATCTGGCTAGATCCCACTATGACATCGCCGTATGCCTTCTTCCAGTTCTTCTTAAACTCCGATGATCGCGATGTTGAGCAACTTCTCCGTTCATTTTCTTTTAAGTCCCATGACGAACTTGATGCGCTTTTTGATTCTTTGAAGACCAATCCAGGCGCTCGTGAAGCGCATCGAGCATTAGCCCGCGAAGTCACGACCTTGATTCATGGAGAAACCCAAACGAACAAAGTTGAGAGCGCTGCTAAGGCACTTTTTGGCCAATCAGAGATTCGAGATCTTGATGTTGATACCTTGGAATCAGCGCTTTCAGAATTGCCTCGCACAACAATTGTTAAAGGTTCGGAAATGCCAACCTGGGTTGATCTGATGACGGCTGCAGGTGTTGTCGATTCGAAATCCGCGGCGCGACGTGTTGTAAAAGAAGGCGGCGCATACATCAACAACGAGAAGATTTCGGGTGAAGACTTTGTTCCCACAACAGATCACTTACTTCATGGACGTTTTATTGTCCTCCGTAAAGGAAAACGCGATTTAGCTGCGGTGGAAGTGGTTTCTTAAGGGTTGGGCCCGACTTCAAGGATTTGCACCCCCGCAAAATCAGCGTTATTCTTCGCTTCTCGCTACGAAATCGGACTTCAACTTCAGGCCGAGTAGCCGAGCAAGAACTTCCCTAAGAAGCTAAAAACCCTTATAAATCAAGGTTTTTTCAGCACTTGTGTGCCCCCAGAAAGGGGTTCGCGAGGGCGATTTGACCCTGAAGCCAAAGGGGTCTAGGTTTCTCCTTCTGCCCGAGAGGGCAGTCTGGTTGTGCCCTGCCAACGGTCGTAAGGCCCGGAATCGGTGCGCACCCGTACCTTGAGAACTCAACAGCGTGCCATAAGTCAATGCCAATTACCTCGATGAGGTATGGCTTTATTGCCATGCCCGTCGAATCCTTTGTAAAAAAATCAATTGGTCAAAGACAA
>JBJTHB010000082.1:0-2896 GCA_046094245.1 Actinomycetota bacterium | reverse complement strand
GGGCAAATGGCGTTGTTAAATCTCCACCATCGCCACCTAAACGAGTTGCAGATTCCTGCTTGATTCGAGCAATATGTTCTTTCGTATGCACGGTTTCTAACTCGGTCTCACTTGCTTTCCGAGCCGGAACACGAACGAGATGATCAATGAGTCCTGAGACAACAATAAGTTCATGAATTCTTTTCTTTGATTCGGGATGTTCATAATTCATATACGGCTGAAGTCCAGCTCCAGAATCGGAAGGCATGTCGCCAACAAATGTCCCGGTATCGTGCCAGCCAAAAATCTCGTGATAGACATACCCGGTGCGCATAGAGCGAAGCCTAAAGGGAAGTTGGTTACCTGCCTACATCGCTCTTGGATTTGTGTGGGGCTGTTCCTTTCTATTTATTAAGCAGGGCCTCACATTCCTCACGCCATTTGGCGTTGCTTTTGGCCGCTGTGCTCTTGGCGCACTTACTTTGACGATCTATCTCAAGATACGAAAACTCAATCTCCCGACTGACCCAAAAATCTGGTTCAAACTATGGGTCGTTTCATTGTTACTCAATTCCATCCCAGGCGTTCTGTTCGCACAAGCACAAACAGAAGTTACGTCTATCTTGGCCGGAATCATCAACGCCACAACACCTTTGATGACACTTCTTGTCATGCTTCTTATCTTTCGTGATGAGAAATTAACCGGTAATCAAATCTTCGGATTAGTCATCGGTGCGTTAGGAATTGCCACAGTATTCGGGATATGGAATGGAGTTGGAAGCAATCCTTTATGGGCGATATTGATGTTGCTGGCAGCCGTCTTCTGTTATGGACTTTCATTTCCCTTTTCGAAGCGTTATGTGATTCCACTGCAACTTCCATCAGAAGTTCTTGCTGCTACCCAACTCATCATGGCAACTGTGACTCTTGTTCCCTTCTATCTCATTGATGGGATTGCTGAGGATGATTACCGCGTAATTCCACTTCTATCGATGTTGGCGTTGGGGATATTCGGCAGCGGATTTGCTTACATCTGGAACTTCCAGGTGATCAAAGGTGCGGGCAGTGCGGTTGCTTCGACCGTCACATATATAACCCCGCTCGTCGCTGTGATTATGGGACTCATATTTCTCAATGAACCGCTCACATGGAATGAGCCAATTGGGGGCTTAATCGTCTTGGCAGGAGCGGCGATATCCCAGAATCGGTTAGTACTCTTCCGTCGTGCGTAAGGCGATAGTTGCAATTCTTTCAACGATTGCGCTGATTCTTGGAAACTCACCAGCACACTCGCTTCACTCTCTTGATAAGTATGTGAAAGCAAAGTCGCTTGCAGCTCCAGGTTTACTCATTGTTGACCCAAACTCTGGGAAAGCAGTCGCGCAAAACTCGCCAAAATCAATACGTGTTCCTGCATCTGTCCTCAAACTAATCTCGGCTAGCGCAGCTCTTCATTTCGTGGGTCCAGAAAAGACTTACACCACAACCATCTATTCGACAGAACAAGAAAATGCCTTCGTATTGAAGGGATCACTCGATCCATGGTTGACCAGCAACCTATCTCTATCCAAGAAGAATGGACAGATATTTCTTCCCTCACTCGTCACAAAAGCAAATAAAGAGAACAAGAAGAAACTCACCATCTATTACTCCGGGCTCTACGAACGTGACAAATATGACCTCAACCTGAACCTGCGAAAGAAAGGCGTTCGCGCCACTTTCAAGAAAGTTGAGTCAGCTGCCGCAACAAAGCGCGCTAAAGATGAGATTGCATCTCTTACATCACTTCCGATAACCGAGATGGTGAAGTTTGTGATTATGTGGAGTGATAACACCCTAGCGAATCGTCTTGGAAATTCTGCAGCACGGAAGATCGGATATGAAACAGATGCAGCCGGCCTCACAAAGACTTTCAAGTTAGCGCTCGAAGAAATGGGAGTGGACTCAACAGGATTGAAAGTGAAAGACGGAAGCGGACTTTCCAAAGCAAATCGAGTTTCAGCAAAGACCATTGTTGATTTACTGATGAAGATTCGTAATAACCCACGTTTTGAATCGATCTATGAAGGATTACCCGTTGGTGGTTTAACCGGAACTCTGCAGAAGAGATTCGTTGAAACGGCGCCACATGCGATTGGCCATGTTCATGCAAAGACTGGTTGGGTCAGCCGAAGCGTCACGATGGCTGGTTACGTAGATGATGGTGAAACCGAGTTTGCTTTTGCGATTCTTGCAGATGGAATTACCCCGTCTTTAGGCGCGAGAAATCGAGCTCGAGCGTCGATGGATCGATTGTTGGGAGTTATTGTGAAAGGGAATCACTAAAGACTTTTATTGAACCGCCATAACAAGCAACCCAGACCCGTTTGTGGAGTGGTTCGTATGTGATTCCGATTGGTTCATTACATACTTTTATTTTTTGTAACACTTTAAAGTCGCTGCTGCGAACTTTTGCGACGGTATCGCTCTTGTAATTCACAACATATAGTGCGCTTCCATCACTTGAAATATCGAGACTGCGCGAGGCTGATCCAGTCTTCACAGATTTCAGAACTTTTTTCTTCGAAAGGTCAAAGGCCACCACACGACCAGAACTATTTAAGGTGGCATAAAGCATGGAGTTGTCAGGGGATAAGACGATTGCACGGGGATTGGAGCCGATATTGAGCTGCTCCTTTTCGAAGGTATTCAGATTGATTTTATGGACGACAGCTCCACCCATTTGTGCAACATAAGCGAATTGAGAGTCTTGTGAGACAGTTATGCCACGTGGATAGGCGCCAATCTTTATGGTCTTCACAACTCTCTGCTTCTCTGTCGAAATGACTGATAGATCGTAAGAACACCAATTCGATACCAAGACAAATCGGTTATCAGGGGTTACATCAACAACTTTGGGGACGGATCCGACGCGATA